>JAUPLV010000078.1 GCA_030836725.1 Pseudomonadota bacterium
ATGCCGATCAGCGCGCCAGTGATCTGGTCCATCGACTTCCTGGTCGCTTCCTTCGGCGACAGACCTTCCTCGCTCATGATGCGCTCGACGTTTTCCACCACCACGATGGCGTCGTCGACCAGCAGGCCAATGGCCAGCACCAGGCCGAACATGGTCAGCGTGTTGATCGAGAAGCCGAACGCGGCCATCACGCCGAAGGTGCCGAGCAGCACCACCGGCACCGCGATGGTCGGGATCAGGGTGGCGCGGAAATTCTGCAGGAACAGGTACATCACCAGGAACACCAGGATGACCGCCTCGACCAGCGTCTGCACCACGTTCATGATGGAAATCCTGACGAAGGGCGTGGTGTCGAAAGGCACCACAGTCTCGACGCCGGCGGGGAAGTAGGGCTTCATTTCCTCGATTTTGGCGCGCACCGCTTCCGCGGTTTCCAGCGCGTTGGCGCCGGCGGCGAGCTTGATGCCGATACCGGCAGCGGGCTGGCCGTTGAAGCGGCCGACGATGCCGTAGTTCTCGGCGCCGATTTCGACCCGCGCGACATCCTTCAGCCGCACTTCGCCGCCCTGTGCCGAACTGCGCAGCAGGATCTGCTCGAATTCCTCCACCGTCTGCATCCGGCTCTGCGCCGTGATCGACGCGGTGAAGCCCTGTCCCGGCACCGCCGGCGTGCCGCCGAGCTGGCCGGCCGAGATCTGGTTGTTCTGCGCCAGCACCGCCGCCTGAACGTCGGCCGGCGTCAGCCGGTATTGATTCAGCTTGGCCGGATCGAGCCAGATGCGCATGGCGTACTGGGCGCCGAACACCTGCACCTCGCCGACGCCGGTGACGCGCGACATCGGTTCCTGCACCGTGGAATTGATGAAGTCGGACAAATCGACCCGGCTCATGCTGCCGTCTTTCGAGACGAAGCCGACGATCAGCAGGAAGTTGCGCGTCGACTTCACCACCTGCACGCCCTGCTGCTGCACTGCCAGCGGCAGCAGCGGCAGCGCGAGTTGCAGCTTGTTCTGCGTCTGCACCTGGGCAATGTCGGGGTCGGTGCCGGCGTCGAAGGTCAGCGTCACCGTGGCGCGGCCGTAGGAATCGGACTGTGAGCTCATGTAGAGCAGGTTGTCGAGCCCGGTCAGCTTCTGCTCGATCACCTGGGTGACGGAGTCCTCCACCGTCTTCGCCGAGGCGCCGGGATAGCTGGCGTTGATGGCGATGGTGGGCGGCGCGATGGCCGGATACTGCGACACCGGCAGCGCCAGGATGGACAACACGCCAGCGAGCATGATGACGATGGCGATGACCCACGCGAAGATGGGGCGGTCGATGAAAAAGCGGGCCATGGCGGACTACCTCACTTCGCCGATGCGGGTGCGGCAGCCGGCGCTGCGGGCGCGGCGGCAGCGCCGGCCTCCTGCGCCTGCACCGGGCTGCCCGGCCGCGCTTTCTGCAGGCCTTCGACAATGACGCGGTCGCCGGGGACGAGCCCTTCGGTCACCACCCATTTGTCGCCGATCGACTGCCCGGTCTTGATGATGCGCGGCTCGACCATGTTTCCGGCATTCACCACCATCGCCTGCCCCTCGCCGCGCGGCGTGCGGCTCACCGCTGCGTGCGGCAGCAGGATGGCATTGCCCTGCGTGCCCTGGGTCAGGCGCGCGCGCACGTACATGCCGGGCAACAGCTCGCCCCTGGGGTTGGGGAACACCGCGCGCAACGTGACGCTGCCGGTGCCTTCATCGACCGTCACTTCGGAGAACGCCAGCTTGCCCTCGGACCCGTAGAGGCTGCCGTCTTCCAGCACCAGCTGCACCGGCACGGCATTGCCGGCGGCGCGCTGCAGCCGGCCGGATTCGAGGTCACGCCGCATGCGCAGCAACTCGGCGCTGGACTGCGTCAGGTCGACATAGATCGGGTCGAGCTTCTGCACCGTAGCGAGCGCCTCGGCCTGGTTTGCGGTGACCAGCGCCCCCGCGGTCACAGCCGAGCGACCGATGCGGCCCGTGATCGGCGAGGTGACACGGGTGAACCCGAGGTCGATGTTCGCCTTGTCGAGCGCGGCCCTGGCGGATCCGACGTCGGCCTGCGCCTGCTTCAACGCGGCGACGGCTTCGTCGTTGTCCTGCCGACTCACCGCCTCGATCTTCACCAGTTCAGCGTAGCGCTCGGCCTTGAGCCGCGCCGCCTCGACGTTCGCCTCGGCGCGCGCCAGATTGGCGTGCGCACTGTCAGAAGCCGCCCGATAGGTGGCGGGGGCGATCTGGTACAGCACCTGGCCGGCCTTGACCTCGCTGCCTTCCTTGAACAGGCGTTCTTTGACGATACCGGTCACCTGCGGCCGTAGTTCGGCGATCAGATAGGGCGAGGTGCGTCCGGGCAGTTCGGTCGCCACCGGCACCGACTCCGCCTTGAGCGTCAGCACGGTGACGGCCGGCGCGCCCGGTCCGCCGACACCCGGCCCGGGCGGTTGGTCTTTCCCGCCGCAGGCGGTGATAAGGAGAGCGCCCGCCAAGGCGAGGCCCAGCGGCATGAACGGCAGGTTGCGGCAAGTCAGCATGGTTGACCTTTTGAAATGGCACGGCCAGCAACCCGACATGGGTTGCTGGCCACTGCCATGAATATAGAACCGTTCGATAAGCGGAATCGAACATCCAAACTAGAATGAATGTTCAATCTACATTATAATTTATTCAATTGCAAGATTGGCCCACTGCAATGTTCGACATTCGCTTGGGCACCCAGACCGGAGGTACACATGTCAGCCGCCATCAAACCAAACACGGAAGCGCCGCGTGCCGAAGCACGCCGCACACAAATTCGCGCCGCCGCGGAGCACTGCTTCCGCCAGCACGGCTTCCACGGCACCAGCATCGCGCAGATCTCGAAAGCGGCGGGCATGAGCACCGGCCACATCTATCATTACTTCGAGAACAAGGAAGCGATCATCGCCGACATCGTTGCCCAGGATCTGGATCGCCTGCTGACCTTGACCGCCGAACTGCGCTCGGCGAGCGACGTCAAGTCCGCGATGGTCGAGCGTGCCGTCGAGGGCGTGCAGGACAATCTCGACCCCGGCAAGGCGGGACTGCAACTGGAAATCGTCGCCGAGGCCGCCCGCAATCCCCGCGTCGCCGACATCGTGCGCACCGCCGACCGGCAATGCCGGAACAGCCTGAAGGAAACCCTCCGGACGCTGCGCCAGGCTGCTGGACACCAGGACAGCGAGACGACCCTCGCGGGCATGACCGAAGCGCTGGCTGCGATGTTCGAAGGCCTGAAGATCCGCAGCATCCGCAATCCTGATCTCGACCAGAACGCCGTGGTACAGACATTTCGGCGCATGATTCACAACCTGCTCACGCAACCGGCGTAGGGGACGCTTGCCCTCGTCTCTGACCGATGCAGGCAGCCCACCCGGGGGAACAACCGGCGTCACTGCGAGGACACCCTCTGCGAACAAGGCGTGGCCCCGGTAGTTGGGGCGTAGCCATTGGGGAAAAACGAACCCAGAATGAGCTAAAGTTGTCCTTACACACAAACCCCGCTAAAGACAACGATGACCCCACCACAGAAAAAATGGTTGATCCGATCGGCAGCGGTTCTGGTTTTCGGCGCCATAGCGCTGATCGCCTGGCAACGCTACGAATCCAAAGGAGGCGAAGCCGGGCCGATCAGCGGAAACGGCCGCATCGAGGCAGTCGAGATCGACATCGCAGCAAGGACGGCCGGACGGGTGAAAGAAATTCACGTGCGCGAGGGCGAGTTCGTCAAGGCCGGCCAGGTGATCGCGCTGATAGACACCGCCGTCCTCGACGCCCAGCGCCGCGAGGCCGAGGCGCAGCTGCAGCAGGCTTTGAGCGCGGTGATCACCGCGAACAGCCAGATCGCCCAGCGCGAGAGCGACCGCGCGGCCGCGCAGGCCGTGCTGGCGCAGCGCGAGGTCGAGCTCAGGACCGCCCGCTCGCATCTCGGGCGCTCGATCGCGCTCGCCGACAAGGGCTTCCTCTCGCCCCAGGCTGTCGACGACGAGCGTTCGCAGGTCGAGCGCGCGGACGCGGCGGTGAAGGCCGCGCGCGCCCAGGTCGCCGCCGCGGCGTCGGCGATCGCCAGCGCCCGCTCGCAGGTCGCGGGCGCCGAGTCGTCGGCGGCCGCCGCCCGGGCCGGCCTCGAACGCACCCAGGCCGACATCGACGACTCGGCGCTGAAGGCGCCGCGCGACGGCCGCGTGCAGTTCATCGTCGCCAGGCCAGGCGAGGTGGTCGGCGCCGGCGGGCGCGTGCTGAACATGCTCGATCTCTCCGACGTCTACATGACCTTCTTCCTGCCGACCGCCGTGGCAGGCCGCGTGGCGATCGGCAGCGAGGCGCGCATCGTGGTCGACGCGGCGCCCGGGTACGTGATCCCCGCGAGCATCTCGTTCGTCGCCGACGTCGCGCAGTTCACCCCCAAGACGGTGGAGACCGCGGACGAGCGCGAGAAGCTCATGTTCCGCGTGCGTGCGCAGATCCCGCCCGACCTGCTGCGCAAATACATCCTCAGGGTGAAAACCGGCCTGCCCGGCGTCGCCTACGTCCGGCTCGATCCGGCGGCGCCCTGGCCTGCCCACCTGCAGGTGAAGCTGCCGCAATGAGCCTTGCCGGCGCCGGCACGCCGCCACCCGTCGGCCGGCTACGGCAGGTGAGCCTGCGCTACGGCAAGGCCGTGGCGCTCGACGGCGTCGACCTCGACCTGCCGGCCGGCGTCATGGTCGGCGTGATCGGCCCGGACGGCGTCGGCAAGTCCAGCCTGTTCGCCCTAGTGTCAGGAGCCCGCGCGATCCAGGACGGGCGCATCGAGGTGCTCGGCGGCGACATGGCCGACGCCGGGCACCGCCGCGCCGTGTGCCCGCGCATCGCCTACATGCCGCAGGGCCTCGGCAAAAACCTCTATCCGACCCTGTCGGTCTTCGAGAACGTCGATTTCTTCGGCCGCCTGTTCGGCCACGCCCGCCGCGCCCGCGAGGCGCGCATCGCCGAGCTGCTCGACGCCACCGGCCTTGCCCCCTTCGCCGACCGCCCCGCCGGCAAGCTCTCCGGCGGCATGAAGCAGAAGCTCGGCCTGTGCTGCGCCCTCATCCACGATCCCGACCTGCTGATCCTCGACGAGCCGACCACCGGCGTCGATCCCCTGTCGCGGCGCCAGTTCTGGGAACTGATCGAGCGCATCCGCGCGGCACGGCCCGGCATGAGCGTGCTGGTCGCCACCGCCTACATGGAAGAAGCCGCGCGCTTCGACTGGCTGGTGGCCATGGACGCCGGACGCGTGCTCGCGACGGGCACGCCGGCCGAACTCCTGGCGCGCACCGCCACCGCCACCCTGGAAGAGGCCTTCGTCGCCCTCATGCCCGCCGCCGAACGGGCAGGTCACCAGCCCGTCGTGATCCAGCCCCGCGCAGCCGGCGAAGAGACGGAAGCGGCGATCGAGGCGCGCGACCTCACCATGCGCTTCGGCGGCTTCACCGCGGTCGACCACGTCAGCTTCCACATCCGCCGCGGCGAGATCTTCGGTTTCCTCGGCTCCAACGGCTGCGGCAAGACCACCACCATGAAGATGCTCACCGGTCTGCTGCCCGCGAGCGAGGGCCAGGCGTGGCTGTTCGGCAAGCCGGTCGACCCGCACGACCTCGAGACGCGCCGCCGGGTAGGCTACATGAGCCAGTCGTTCTCGCTCTACGGCGAGCTCACCGTGCGGCAGAACCTGGTCATCCACGCACGGCTTTTTGGCATCCGCGAGGCGGACATCGCGGCAAGGGTCGAGGAGATGGCGCAGCGCTTCGACCTCGCGCAGGTCATGGACGCGCTGCCGCAGGCGCTGCCGCTCGGCGGGCGCCAGCGCCTGTCGCTCGCGGTCGCCATGATCCATCGGCCGGAGATGCTGATCCTCGACGAGCCGACCTCGGGGGTGGATCCGGTCGCACGCGATGCCTTCTGGCGCACCTTGATCGACCTGGCGCGCCGGGACAACGTCACGATCTTCATCTCGACCCACTTCATGAACGAGGCCGAGCGCTGCGACCGCATCTCGCTCATGCACGCGGGCCAGGTGCTGGTGAGCGACACGCCCGCGGCCATCGTGGCCGGCCGCGGGGCGCGCAACCTCGAGGAGGCCTTCATCGGCCATCTCGAGGAGGCCGTGGCCCGGCAGCAACCGCAGACGCGGGCGGCCAGCGCGCAGGCGTGGCAGCCCGTATCCGCCGAGGCCGCAGCGGAAACGGGGCGCGCTGGGGGCAGCCTGCGCCGCCTGGCGAGCTACACCCGGCGCGAGTCGCTGGAGCTGAGCCGCGACCCGATCCGGCTCGCGCTGGCCGCCCTGGGCAGCATTTTTCTCATGCTGGTGCTGGGCTACGGCATCAACATGGATGTCGAGGATCTCAGCTTCGCCGTGCTCGATCGCGACGGCAGCACGCTGAGCCGCGACTATGTGCTCAACCTTGCCGGCTCCCGCTACTTCATCGAGCGGCCGCCCATCCGCGACCATGCCGAGATGGACCGGCGCCTGCGTGCAGCGGAGCTCAACCTGGCGTTCGAGATCCCGCCCGGCTTCGGCCGCGACGTCGCGCGCGGCACCCCGGTGCAGATTGGTGTCTGGATCGACGGCGCCATGCCGGGGCGCGCCGAGACGGTGCGCACCTACGTGCAGGGCCTGCACCAGGGCTGGCTCCAGGCCAGGGCGCGCGAGGCCGAGAGTCCGCCGCCCCCCGCCTTTGCCGCCATCGAGACCCGCTTTCGCTACAACCCCGATATTGCGAGCCTGCCCGCCATGGTGCCGACGGTGATCCCGCTGCTGCTGTTCCTGATACCGGCGATCCTCAGCACGCTGTCGGTGGTACGGGAGAAGGAGCTCGGCTCCATCGTCAACCTCTACGTCACCCCGATCGGTCGCCTGGAGTTCCTGCTCGGCAAGCAGATTCCCTATGTCGTGCTGGCGATGCTCAGCTTCCTGCTGCTGACGGGGCTCGCGGTCTTCGTCTTCGGTGTGCCGCTGAAAGGCAGCTTCCCGGCGCTGGCCCTCGCCGCCCTGCTCTACGTGATGGCCACCACGGCCTTCGGCCTGGTGGTGTCCGCCTTCGTGCGCAGCCAGGTCGCCGGCATCTTCGCCGCCGGCGTGCTGGGGATCCTGCCCGTCGTGCAGTTCTCGGGCCTGATCGAGCCCGTCTCCTCGCTGGCCGGATTCGGCCGGATCGTCGGGGAGATCCATCCGGCCTCGCATTTCCTGACCATCACCCGCGGCACGTTCTCGAAAGGCCTCTCGTTCGCGGAGCTCAAGGCCTCCTACGTGCCCCTGGCGCTGGCCTTCCCCGTGCTCGCCGGCCTCGGCACGCTGCTCTTGAAAAAACAGGAACGCTAGGCATGCGGGCGGCGCGCAACATCCTCTACCTCGGCTTCAAGGAACTGCACAGCCTCGTGCGCGACCCGGTCCTGATGGCGCTGATCGTGTTCGCGCTCACGGTCAACATCTACACCGCCGCGACCGCGATGCCGGAGACCCTGCACAAGGCGCCCATCGCCATCGTCGACGAGGACCAGTCCGCCCTGTCGAGCCGCATCCGCGACGCCTTCTACCCGCCCTACTTCCTGCCGCCGGTATCGATCACCGCGACCGAAATGGACGCGCGGATGGATGCCGGCCTCGACACCTTCGCGCTCCACATTCCCTCCGGCTTCGAGCGCGACGTCCTCGCCGGGCGCACGCCGCGGATCCAGCACAACGTCGACGCGACGCGGATGAGCCAGGCCTTCATCGGCAGCACCTACATCCAGGCCATCGTTTCGGAAGAAGTGAACGAGTTCATGCACGACCGCCGCGACGACACGCAGCCGCCGGTCGAACTGGTGTTCCGGGCGGAATTCAACCCGGAGCTCAACAAGATCTGGTTCGGCAGCATCATGGAGGTGATCACCGCGATCACCATGCTTTCCATCGTGCTCACCGGCGCGGCGCTGATCCGCGAACGCGAGCACGGCACGGTGGAGCACGTGCTGGTGATGCCCGTCACGCCCTTCGAGATCATGGCGAGCAAGGCCTTGGCCATGGGCTTCGTCGTGCTGGCGGGGTCGGCGCTGTCGCTGCATCTCGTGGTGCGCGGCCTGCTGGCGGTGCCGATCGAGGGCTCGCTCGCGCTGTTCTTCGTGGGCGTCTGCCTGCACCTCTTCGCCACCACCTCGATGGGGATTTTCCTCGCCACCGTCGCCCGCTCCATGCCGCAGTTCGGCCTGCTGATGTTCATGGTGCTGCTGCCGATGCAGATCCTCTCGGGCGCCGGCGGCCTCATCCGCGCCCAGTCGCTCTCCGCCGGTGGCCTGAAGCAGCGGGAAGGCTTGACCAGCATCGTCGACATCGTCATGCAGGCCGCGCCCACCACGCACTTCGTCGAGTA
Source organism: Pseudomonadota bacterium (assembly GCA_030836725.1). Lineage (GTDB taxonomy): Bacteria > Pseudomonadota > Gammaproteobacteria > Burkholderiales > Thiobacillaceae > Thiobacillus. Next base: position 8,408 of record JAUPLV010000078.1, read on the forward strand.
CGCCCAGGCGATCCTGTTTCGCGGCGCGGGGCTCGACGTCGTCTGGCCCCAACTCGCCAGCCTGGCGCTGATCGGGACCAGCCTGTTCGTCCTGTCGCTGGCGCGATTCCGCAAGACCCTGGCGACGATGGCGTGATCTGGAACGCCGAAAGCCGCCGTGAGAGGGTCCGGATGGCCGGGGCCGGATGATCGAAAATGATCCGCGCGCCGCTGGCGCGTCACAGCGGCAGCCTGCCGAATGGGCACAAAAAACGTAAGGATTTCAAGGCAGTGGATGCGGCTAGAATGGCCCCTTTTGCCCAGGAGCTCCCCATGTCCGAACCCGTTGTGTATGACCGTAACTCCGCCGAACTCGAACTCGAACCGGGTGAATACTGGTGGTGTTCGTGCGGCCGCTCGATGACCCAGCCATTCTGCGACGGCTCGCACGAAGGCACCGGCCTGGAACCGGTATCGTTCGTCATCAAGGAAAAGGCCACGGTGTGGCTGTGCAACTGCAAGCACACCAAGGACAAGCCGTTCTGCGACGGTACGCACAACGATCTCCCCGCCGATATTTTCTAGGCCGTTCGACTCCGCCATGGATAACCAGCCCGATGACGTGCTCGCGTTCTGGTTTGGCTCGCCAGGAAGCTCAGCCGAAATCGCCGCAAGACAGCGCACGTTGTGGTTCGGCAAGTCGCCCGCCAACGATCAAGCGGTCATCGACCGCTTCACCGCCACGCTATCGGCCGCGGCAACGGGCCAACTCGATCACTGGGAGCGCACGCCGCGCGGACGGCTGGCGCTGGTGGTCGTGCTCGACCAGTTTCCGCATCACATTCATCGAGACCAGGCGCAAGCCTTCGCCGCCGATCCGCAGGCGCTGGCGCTGTGTCTCGGTGCGCTGGAAGATAATGAAGATCAGCAACTCAATCCGATCGAGCGGGTGTTTCTGTACCTGCCGCTGGAGCACGCCGAGTCGCTTGAGATGCAGGATCGCTCAGTGTCGCTGTACGAACAGCTGGCGCGCGAAGCGGCGGCTGACGAGCGCGCGCTGTTCGAGGATTTCCTGAACTATGCACGCAAGCACCGTGAGGTGGTGGCGCGCTTCGGCCGCTTTCCGCATCGCAACCCCATTCTCGGACGCCCGTCCACGCCCGATGAACTTGAATTCCTGAAACAGCCCGGCGCGCGCTTCTAGCCGTTAAAATGGCGGCCTCTTGTGCCCCTTGGGTATTCGCCCGGCTTTTTTCCATGTCACGCCAGATTCTCGTCACCTCCGCCCTGCCCTACGCCAACGGCAGCATCCACCTCGGCCATCTGGTCGAATACATCCAGACCGATATCTGGGTGCGCTTCCAGAAGATGCGCGGCCACGACTGCCGCTACATGTGCGCCGACGACACCCACGGCACCGCGATCATGCTGCGCGCGGAAAAGGAAGGCATCACGCCTGAAACGCTGATCGGCCGGGTGTGGGACGAGCACACGCGCGACTTCGCCGGCTTCCACATCGGCTTCGACCATTACTACTCGACGCATTCGGACGAGAACCGCGAACTGGCC
>JAUPLV010000201.1 GCA_030836725.1 Pseudomonadota bacterium
CATCATCGACACATAGTCGAGACGGTCCATGTAGGGCACCGACTGGAGGAAGGTCTTGTGCTCGGCCAGCTTTTCGGTTCCACGGTGCAGCAGGCCGATGTGCGGGTCGGCTCGCTGGATCACCTCGCCGTCGAGTTCCAGCACCAGGCGCAGCACGCCGTGCGCGGCCGGATGCTGCGGCCCGAAGTTCATCGTGTAATTGCGGATTTCAGCCATGTCAGCGCCCTGCCCCGTAGCTCTCGTCGCGCACGATGCGCGGCACGATTTCACGCGGCTCGATCGACACCGGTTGATAGATCACCCGCTGCTGGGTCGGGTCGTAACGCATTTCGACGTTGCCTGATAACGGGAAATCCTTGCGGAACGGATGGCCGATGAAACCGTAATCGGTGAGAATCCGGCGCAGGTCGGAGTGACCTTCGAACACGATGCCATACAGGTCGAAAGCTTCACGCTCGAACCAGTTGGCCGCCGGCCAGATGTCGACCATCGAAGCCACCACCGGCAGATCGTCGTCGGGGCAGAACACGCGCACCCGCACCCGCTGGTTGTTGGACAGCGACAGCAGATGCGCCACCACGGCAAAGCGTGCGCCATCCCACACCCCCTCGCCGCCGTAGCCCGAATAATCCATCCCGCACAGGTCGATCAACTGCTCGAACCGGCAATCGGGATGGTCGCGCAAGACAAGCATGGCTGAGGCGTACGCCTGCGGCTTGACGACGAGCGTCAGCTCGCCCAGCCGTTCGATGGTCTCGACGAGCGCATCGCCAAGGGCTTTCTGCAGGCAAACCGAGAGTGACTCCAGCGTCATGGGCATGGCGGCGTTTTAACGGGCGATGGTGTTGGTGCGACGGATCTTGTTCTGCAACTGGATGATGCCGAACAAGAGAGCCTCCGCTGTGGGTGGGCAGCCGGGCACGTAAATGTCCACCGGCACGATGCGGTCGCAACCCCGCACCACCGAATACGAATAATGGTAATAGCCGCCGCCATTGGCGCACGAGCCCATGGAAATCACCCAGCGCGGCTCGGCCATCTGGTCGTAGACCTTGCGCAGAGCGGGCGCCATCTTGTTGCACAGCGTGCCGGCGACGATCATCACGTCGGACTGCCGTGGGCTCGGGCGGAACACGATGCCGAAGCGGTCCAGGTCGTAGCGCGACGCGCCGGCCTGCATCATTTCCACCGCGCAGCACGCCAGGCCAAAGGTCATCGGCCACATCGACCCGGTGCGCATGTAATTGATGAGCTGGTCGGCCTTGGTCGTGGCAAAGCCCTGCTCGAAGACGCCTTCAATTCCCATAATCAGGCCCGCTCCGAAAGAATGGCTGCACGACCAGTCGACCGCACGTCGCGGGCAGGCCTTTTCGCCGGGCCGATCCCCGCTGGCGCGGGACCCCTCGCCCTACGGCTCACTCGCGTCCGCTCTGCCAGTGCCAGCGACATGCCGGGCATTCGCGCGTCGCGGACAGGCCTTTTCGCCGGGTCGATCCCCATGCTGCGCATGGGGGCCCTCGCCCAACGGCTCAAAAGCCTCACTCCCATTCCAGCGCCCCCTTCATCCATTCATAGATGAAGCCCACGACCAGGATGCCGAGGAACACCATCATCGCCACGAAGCCGGCCAGGCCGATTTCTTCCAGCACGATGGCCCAGGGGAATAGAAATGCGATTTCCAGGTCGAACAGGATGAACAGGATGGCAACCAGGTAATAGCGAACATCGAACTTCATCCGGGCGTCTTCGAACGCCTCGAAGCCGCACTCGTAAGGGGAAAGTTTTTCGCTGTCGGGGCGGTGCGGCGCCAGCAGGCTGCCTGCGACGATCGGGGCGATACCAAAAGCCAGACCGACCGACACGAACAACAGAATGGGGAGGTAATTCTCCAGCACCGGGTTCCTCCGACTATGCCTGCATCAGATTGTTGAATAATTCTGTTTTAAGTCTATTAGCTTGACGGGCCGGCTGTCAAGCCGCAAAACAGGCATTTTTATATTTATAATCAACTACTTATTTAATAATTGCCACCAATAAGGCGATCAACTAATTTAATGGTGCCGACGGCGAGACTCGAACTCGCACGACCTAGGTCACTACCCCCTCAAGATAGCGTGTCTACCAATTCCACCACGTCGGCCAAAGGGCATGCGCCCCATATGAACTTCTGTTTTATTGCGGAATGTCACCCGCCTTTGAGCCGCCATTCTGGTCCGGAACCTGTGCAGGCATGGCGGGCTGCGTCGTTGTCGCCGGAACCGTTGTCCGATCCAGCACGCTGGAGGCCGGCTTTTGTTGCTGCAGGCCGAAATAAACCAGACCCAGACTGGTCAGAAAGAACAGGGTCGCCAGAATTGCGGTGCTCCGGCTCAGGAAGTTGGCCGAACCGGTCGAGCCGAACAGGCTGCCGGAAGAGCCGCTGCCGAACGCCGCGCCCATGTCAGCGCCCTTGCCATGCTGCAGCAGCACCAGCGCGATGACCGCTACAGCAAAGATGAGGTGAAAGATCCAGACCAGTGTTTCCATGATTTTGCTCTTATTTGGCTGCTGCCCGGCAAATCGCAACGAACTCGCTGGCGATCAGCGAAGCCCCCCCAATCAAGCCGCCGTCGATATCGGGCTGAGCCATTAATTCTGCCGCATTCGCGGCTTTTACGCTACCCCCATACTGAATGACCAGTTGCTCTGCGACACCGGCATCCAATGCGGAGATCTTGCCGCGGATGAAAGCGTGCACGGCCTGCGCCTGCTCGGGGGATGCGGTTTTGCCGGTGCCGATCGCCCACACCGGCTCGTAGGCGACCACGGCCTTGCTGAGCGAGTTCACGCCTGCGGCAGCGATCACCGCATCGAGCTGACGCGCGACGACCGCTTCGGTCACGCCCGATTCGCGCTCTTCCAGCGATTCGCCCACGCACAGGATGGGGGTCAAACCGGCAGCTTGCGCGGCCACGTATTTGCTCGCCACCAACTGGTCGGTTTCGCCGTACAGGCTGCGCCGCTCGGAGTGGCCGACGATCACGTATTTGCAACCGAAATCGAGCAGCATGGACGTCGACACTTCACCGGTGAACGCGCCCTTGGCCTGCTCGGACACGTTTTGCGCGCCCCAGGCAATCGACGATCCGGCGAGTTCGGCCTGCGCCTGAGCCAGATAGGGAAAAGGCACGCATACCACGGCATCGATTCCAGCCAGGGCAGGCTTGAGCGCCGCCAGCAGCGCGGCGTTTTCAGCCAGGCTGCCATGCATTTTCCAGTTACCGGCTACGAGCTTCTTGCGCATATGGGGTGTCTGCCAAACAAAAGTCCGCGATGGTAAGCGCTACGGGCCCGACGGTCAACCTCCTCCGCCGGACCCGCTGCGCGCATCGATATATCAGCCGAATCGGCCGGTGATGTAGTCTTCGGTCTGCTTCTTGCCGGGCCGCATAAATATGGTGGCGGTTTCGTTGAACTCGATGAGTTCCCCCAGATACATGAACGCCGTGAAATCGGAAATTCGCGCCGCCTGCTGCATGTTGTGGGTGACGATGGCGATGGTGTAATCGCTTTTCAGCTCGTTGATGAGCTCTTCGATCTTGGCGGTGGAAATCGGGTCCAGCGCCGAAGTCGGCTCGTCCAGCAACACGATTTCCGGCTT
>JAUPLV010000202.1 GCA_030836725.1 Pseudomonadota bacterium
GAACGTGACCGCCATGGTCTCGCCCAGCGCCCGCCCCAGTCCCAGCATGATGCCGCCGATGACCCCGACACGGGTGTAAGGCAGGACGACGTTCCGCACAACTTCCCAGTTCGTGCAGCCGACAGCGTAGGCCGATTCCCTCAGCACGTCCGGAACCGTCTCGAACACGTCTCGCATGACCGAAGCGATAAAGGGAATCACCATCAGGGACAGCACAATGCTGGCCGTCAGAATGCCGACCCCGATGGGCGGGCCGGAAAACCAGCCGCCAATCACCGGCACATCGCCCAGCAGCGCCTGCAGGGGGGGCTGGATATGATCGGCAAACAAGGGCGCAAAAATAAACAGCCCCCATATGCCGTACACAATGGAGGGGATGCCCGCCAGCAATTCGATCGCGGTACCGAGTGGACGGCGCAACCAGACCGGACAGATTTCGGTCAGGAACAGGGCGATTCCGAAGCTGACCGGCACCGCGATCAACAACGCCAGCACCGATGTCACCACGGTGCCATAGATGGCGGCCAGCGCGCCGTACTCGTCATCCGGCACGCTCCAGATATTGGTCCACAGGAATGATGGGCCGAATGCCTTGAGACTGGGCCACGCCTCGATGGCGAGCGACACCAGAATCCCCACCAGGGCCGCCAGCACAACAAAAGCAAACAACTGGGTGGAATGGTGGAAAAGCCTGTCCTGCAAGCGGAATTTTCTGACCTGCTGGGCGTGCAGATCGATTCCGGCGGATACGCTGGGTTCGCTCACGGTGGGGTGCCTATCGGTCCAATTGTTATCTGCGGAAACACCCGCCACAGCAGGCAGATGCTTTCGCAGAAAGCCGGGAGCGGCAAACCGGCCCCGGCTTTCGATCAAATCAGCTCACAATCGAGTTACTTGATGCTCTTCATTTCTGCTTCGACCATCTTCACGACAGCGGGCGGCAGCGGCACAAAACCCAGCTCTTCAGCCATTTTCTGGCCGTTGTTCAGCGACCAGGTGAAGAAATCGACGACACCTTTCTGTTTGGCGGCATCGTCGCCCTTTTCATACGCAAGCATGTAGGTGGCGCTGGTGATGGGCCAGGCATTCTTGTGCGACTGATCCAGCAAATCGGGGGCCATGCCCCTGACCTTGAAGTTGGCGCCGGCAGCGGCGTCCGCCACGGCATCCTGATTCGGCACGATGTAGTTGCCGGCCTTGTTTTTCAGGGCGACGAAGCTCATGCCGTTCTTCATCGCGTCGGCGATATCCACATAACCGATGGCGCCCTTGATCTTCTCCACGTTGGCGGCAACGCCGGGGTTGCCCTTGCCGCCGACCGCATTGGAAGGCCAGTTCACGGTGTTGCCGGCGCCGACATCGCGCATGAAGGACATCGATTGCTTGGCCAGGTAATGGGTGAACGCGTAGGTGGTACCCGAGCCATCCGAACGGTGGGACACGGTGATGGCCAGATCCGGCAGTTTGACGCCGGGGTTCAGCTTGGCGATACGGGGGTCGTTCCACTTGGTGATCGCGCCACGGAAAATGTCGGCGGCGGTGACGCCGTCGAGCTTCAGTTTGCCGGAGTCAATGCCGGGAACGTTCATGACGATGGTGACGCCGCCCATCACGGTCGGAACCTGAACCAGCTTGGCCGCGTCCAGATCGGCTTCCTTGACCGGCGCATCGGTGCCGCCGAAGTCGACCGTCTTGGCCTTGATCTGCTTGACGCCTCCCGACGAGCCGATCCCCTGGTAATTGACCTTGTTGCCGGTAGCTGCCTGATAGGCTTCAGCCCACTTGGTGTAGACAGCATACGGGAAGGTTGCACCCGCGCCGGTGATGTCGGCGGCCAGCGCGTTAACCGAGAAAGCCAGGCCCATGGCCACAGCCAGGGTACCTTGAGCCAGTTTGTTGAGTGTACGCATGTAAATCTCCGGATGTAGTTGACGTTGCCGCAGAGGCGACCCCGCCATACTAACGACCGAATATTACAGTTATATTTCAGGACGGGAAATCACCCGGCCGCGGCTGCCGTCCTTACGACCCCGGCAATCGTTTCCGCCGCCTGCCGGACCTGATCCGCATCGCGCCCCTCCACCATCACACGGATCAACGGCTCGGTGCCGGATGCGCGCAGGACAACCCGGCCACTTCCTTTCAGGGCTGCCTCGGCTTCCGCGACCGCCGCGCCGATCGCGGGCACGGCGTCAATCCTGAAGCCTCTTTTCACTGGCACGTTGATCATGATCTGGGGATAGGTTTGAAGATCGGCGGTGAACGCAGCCAGCGTTTCGCCCGTCTCGCGCAGCGCGCTCAGCACCTGCAGCGCCGAAACGATACCATCGCCGGTGGTGTGCTTGTCCAAGCAAAGAATATGCCCAGAAGTTTCGCCGCCCAGCGTCCATCCGTTGGCATGCAGGCGTTCCAGCACATAGCGGTCGCCCACCCTGGCGCGCTCGAAAGGGACATGAATCCGGCCGAGCGCGTGCTCGGCGCCGAGGTTGGTCATCAGGGTGCCGACCACCCCGCCTTTCATCTGGCCGGTCTGGATGCGGTGGCGTGCAATGACGTAAACCAGCTTGTCGCCGTCATAGATCCGCCCCTCCCCGTCCGCCATCATCAGGCGGTCGCCATCGCCGTCGAGCGCGATTCCGATATCCGCACGCTGCGCGCGCACCGCGTCCGACAAGGTCTGGGTATGCGTTGCGCCGCATTCGTCGTTGATATTGAAGCCATTCGGCTCGTTGCCAATGGCGATCACCTCGGCGCCCAGTTCGTGCAGCACGTGCGGAGCGATATGGTAGGTGGCGCCGTTGGCGCAGTCGACCACGATGCGCATGCCGCGCAGGTCGAGCTGGTTCGGAAAGGTGCTCTTGCAGAATTCGATGTAGCGCGCAGCCGCGTCCTCGATGCGGCGCGCGCGCCCGAGCTGGCGCGCCTCCACGGTCACGATCGGATGGTCCAGCCGCGCCTCGATCGCTTTTTCCACGCTGTCGGGCAGTTTCTGCCCGCTGGCGGAAAAGAACTTGATGCCGTTGTCCTCGAACGGATTGTGCGAGGCCGAAATCACCACCCCGGCCTGTAAACGAAGGGCGCGCGTCAGGTAGGCCACGGCCGGCGTCGGCATCGGCCCGGTCATCAGCACGTTCACCCCGGCGGCGGTGAAACCGGCCTCCATCGCGGCTTCCAGCATGTAGCCGGAAATGCGGGTGTCCTTGCCGATCAGTACGGTCGGATGCTGGTTCGGCGGCAGGCTGCCACGGTCCGCCACCAGCACCTGCCCGGCGGCATAGCCCAGATGCATGACGAATTCTGGCGTAATGGGCGCCTCGCCCACCTTGCCGCGCACGCCATCGGTACCGAAATATTTACGTCCCATCCTGAGCTTCCTCTACTGCATTCCAGATGGCCAGCGCATCGCGCATGGCCGCTACGTTGTGGACCCGGACCAGGCGCGCGCCACGCGCGACGGCCGCCAAATGCGCCGCCACGCCGGCGAATTCACGATCCGCCACGGCTCGCCCGGTCAACGTGCCCAGCATGGACTTGCGCGACAGTCCGGCCAGAACCGGCACACCCAGTTCAGCCAGGCGATTCAGGTGCCCGAGCAAGGCCAGGTTGTGTT
>JAUPLV010000203.1 GCA_030836725.1 Pseudomonadota bacterium
TCGCCAAGGGATTCTCGAACGCCACGACCAGCGAGCCGTTGCTCCGGCACAAGGGAATCAGGGCATGCTTGCGGGCAAACGCATAGTCGACCAGCAGGATGGCCTCGGGGTCGAAGTTGAATTTCTTGAGGCCGACGAAAGGAATGCCGAGCCGCTTTGCCAGCGCGTCATTGAGCGTACGCTCGTCGACCACCCCCATTTCGACCAGTATCCTGCCCAATGGCGTCTTGCGGTTTCGATGCTGCATCTCGAGCGCGGCGTCCAGTTGCGCCTGGGTCAGCAGGCCGATCTGCATCAACGCCTCGCCTAGTTTCAGGACCGGCATGCTCTTCTGATGCGCGATGGCGCTTTTGAGCTGGTCGCGCGACACAATCTGGTTCGCGGTGAGGACGTCGCCGATTCGCTGGGCACGCAGTTCCTGCTGGCGCGCGAGCGCAGCGTCGATCTCGGCGAGGCTGGCCGCATTCTGCTCGATCAGATGTTCCCCGATCGGCCGGCCGATCTCCCGCTTCCTCGTCGCCTGAAACGGGATGAACCAGCGCACGACCTTGCCGTCGTTCTCGGGAAGGTACAGGAACAGGCCGCACGCCGCGGTCACATAGCCGACCGTCTCGCCAGCCATGATCTGGTTGTCTTCGAACTCGATTTTGTAAGTCTGCCGCTCCGACGGCGCGAACATCTCCTGGGCGCGCCCCTCGAGCGAGGTCATCTCGGGACGCAACGCGAGCGGACGCTCCATCCTGAGCGTCCTGATGCTGTCGAACGGAATCGTCAGAACCGCCCCGCCTTGCTCGGGGCTGAAACGCAGGCGCTGTTCATCGGGAAAAAAGCGTGCCAGCGTGCCATGGAGCTTGGCGCCGGTACGCAGATGAACGATGCACGGCTCAGGACTGCCCAGCCTGTCATAATCCTCGAACGCGGAATAAGGCGGGATAGGCCACCCGATCACGGCGGCTGGTGCGCCCTGTGCGGGCTGGCTAGATGGGGTTGGCTTGGTGATTTCAGATATCGAATCCATTTTCTGTTTGGTCCGTGCGTGATGGGTGGGTCGTGATTTTCAACTTTGCATGCGGGGAATCAAAGGAGGGAATCAAAGGGGCCAGGGTCGGATTGATTTCTGTCAAGCCAGCGTAGGGCGCAATCATTATTGCGCCGAATGAAACATACGGTGCAATGCGCTTCACTTATTGCACCCTACGCGAGCGGCATTTCCAACTCGGCATGTTCGGTCAGACGGTAGTCCATGGCGCTGGATGCTACACCCTGGCGCAACTGGCGTCAGCAATGCAATCGGGGGCGGGTAGGGTCGTTAAGCGTGGTGGCTGCTTACTGAGTGAGCCCGGCGCGGGTGCGGGCGGCAAGCATTTCGTGGGCGAGGATCCGTCTGGGCCTGAAGGCGCTTTTATTGCGCCCGTTATTTCTGTCGCTGCGGGCTGCGTTCCTGCGCGCGAATCCGTTCCGGCAAGCTCACCGCGGCGGCGGGGTTTTCGTTTGGGGTTGCTGCTGGGGGCGTTGGGTGAATTTTCCGGGGGCGACTATCTACTTCAGAATGCAGTAGCAAGTGGGCTATCGGGGCGCTTCCCAAGGATTCAAAACCGCAACCCCCGTGCACGCGAAATCGTCCATATTGCGCGTCACCACGGTCATGCCGTGCACCAGTGCGGTGGCGGCGATGAGGCCGTCCCGGATGGGGCGTGGGTCGGGCACGTGCAGGCTCGCACTGCGGCGGGCAACCGCTATATCGACTGTCAAGATGCGGCCTGTGAATGCCGGTAGCACATGGTTGTCGAGCCATGTGCGCAGGATTGCGCCTTGTTCTGGATTGCGGCGCTCGGCAAGCTGCACCCCGATCTCGATTTCCTGAATGGTGATGACCGACAGGTAGAGGTCGGCGGTTTCCATGCTGTCGGCCCAAGCCGCCACACGTGGATCGGCCTTTCCGGCTCGCACCTTGCGCAGTTCGGATATGACATTGGTGTCGAGCAGAAACATCAGTCGAGTTCCGCGGGCTGCGCCCGGTCTTTCAGCGCGGGGATTTCAAGCTCGATATCCGCGATACCGGGCATGGCCAGCAAATCGGCGATTTTCTTTTGACTGCCGGTAATTCTTTGGTACTCCTCGAAGCTGAGGAGGACGTGGGCTGGCTTGCCGCGATCGGTAATGATGACGGGACCTTGCCTGGCCGCTTTTTTTGCACGGCTGGCATCCTGATTGAATTCACGGCTGGATAGGGTGGTGATGCTCATGATGTGCCTCGCTTGAAGTTTCATGGCCATGTAGGCATGTTACTACATTGTGGGCGGGTGCAAACCTGGTACAGGCAACGCGGAGAATCAAATGATCAAAGGGGTGTGCGCATTAAATTTACAGCGTCAATGCTGAATAGGCTGCGCCACCAGCTTGACACCCAATGCTGCACACACCCGGCTCACGGTATCGAAACGCGGTTGTGCATCGGCGCGCAGTGCGCGGTAAAGCGCTTCGCGGGTGAGGCCGGAAGCCTTGGCAATGTCGGTCATGCCGCGCGCGCGGGCAACGTCGCCCAACGCCGCAGCCAGCAAGGAAGAATCGTTTTCTTCCAGCACGACGGTTAGATACTCGGCTATCGCCTGATCGTCTTCCAGGTATTCGGTCACATCGAATTCAGGCAGATCGGCGAGCTTGATTTTCTTAACCATGATTCAATCCTCAATGGTTGCGGCCAGCTTGATGGCCTTTGCAATATCGGCGGACTGCGTGGACTTGGCTCCGCCGCCCAGCATCACGATCAGTGTTGCGCCACGCTGGATGTAATACATGCGCCAGCCCGCGCCGAAATGTTCGCGCATTTCGAACACGCCTTCGCCAACTGGCTTGATATCCCCCAGATTACCCAGTGAGGCTTTACGCAGCCGGGTAACCAGGCGACGGCGGGTCAGGCCATCCTTGATGCCAACAAGCCAGTCTGCAAATTCTTCAGTGCGCTTGATCGTGTACACGGAACAACTGTAGTCGATTGGTTACAGTTGTCAAGCGTCAGGCCATTACCGTTAGGCAGACTTGCCGATCAGCTATTAGGCAGCATCGCCAACAACCCATTCAGCCGCCGCACAAAGCTCGCCGGATCATCGAGCTGGCCACCCTCCGCCAGCAGAGCCTGTTCGAACAGCAGGTTGGCCCAGTCGGCGAAGCGGTCTTCATCGGATTCGCTGTTGAGCCGAGTGACCAGTGCATGGGTCGGGTTGATCTCCAGCGTCGGCTTCACGGTGGGCGCGGCCTGGCCGGCGGCCTTCAACAGGCGTTCGAGGTTGGCGCTCATGTCGCCTTCGCCGGTGACCAGACAAGCCGGCGAGTCGGTGAGGCGGTGGGTGACGCGGACGTCCTTCACGCGCTCGCCGAGCGTGGTCTTGATGCGCTCGACCAGCGGACGCATGCTGTCTTCGGCTTCCTTCTGCGCGGTCTTCTCGGCTTCGTCTTCCAGTTCGCCCAGATCGAGGCCGCCCTTGGCGACGGACTTCAGCGGCTTGCCGTCGAACTCGGTGAGGTTGCCGGACAGCCATTCGTCGACGCGGTCGGACAGCAGCAGGACTTCGATGCCTTTCTTGCGGAAGATTTCGAGGTGCGGGC
>JAUPLV010000204.1 GCA_030836725.1 Pseudomonadota bacterium
GGTATTCACCGCGGCATCGAACAGCTGCGCGGCCATCTGGCCGAGGCGGGCATTCCGCTGCGGTTGAGCTGGGGCGCGGATGCCCACGCCTCGCCCGACCTGCTGCCGCGCCTGAAGGCCGGCACCGTGCCTTCGCTCAACGGCAGCCGTTATTTTCTGCTGGAGCCGCCGCATCATGTGGCGCCGCCGCAATTCGACAGCTTCGTGTTTGCTCTTCTGGCAGCCGGCTACGTGCCGGTGATCACGCATCCGGAAAGGCTGTCGTGGATCGAGGATCACTACTCGGCCTTCTGCGGCCTGTCCGACAAGGGCGTGTGGATGCAGATCACGGCGGGTAGCCTGACCGGACGTTTCGGCAAGGCTGCGCGCTACTGGGGGGAGCGCATGCTGGACGAGGGGCGGGTGGATATTCTCGCCACCGATGCCCACCATCCGCAACGCCGCCCGCCGCTGCTGGCCGAGGGCCGCGAGGCGGCTGCGCGCTGGGTGGGCGCGGCGGAAGCCACGCTTTTGGTCGAGACCCGGCCGCTTGGTATAATCAACAACCTTGCGCCCGACGCGATCCCGCCGCGTCTCAAGGGCGCGCGCACGCGCCAGGAAAATGCGGGCCTGTGGCGGCGCCTGTTCGGGCGCGCGGCCTGAACCCAGCCGCACACAATCCGGAGAAACTGGAATGAAGAAGCTGAATGTGGTTGCTGTATCAATGGTGGCCGGGCTTGTCCTGTTCCTGCCGGCGTCCGCTTCGACCGCCGACAACGAGGCCGCCGTCCCGGCCACGATCCCGGCTGCTGCCGAGCCGGCAATCGATCCACTGGCGCTGGTGGTCGAGGATTACCGCATCGGGCCGTCCGACCTGCTTGAAATTTCGGTGTTCCAGGTGGCCGAGTTGTCCCGCACGGTGCGGGTGAACGCACGCGGCGGACTGACGCTGCCGCTGATCGGCGAGATCCAGGCCGGCGGACTGACCGGCCAGCAGCTGGAAACGCTGCTCGCGGAGAAGCTGAAGCAGACCTACCTGCAGGATCCCCAGGTCAGTGTGTTCATCAAGGAATTCATCAGCCAGCGCGTCACGGTGGGCGGCAGCGTCAACCGGGCCGGCGTGTTTCCGATCAGCGGCAGGACCACGCTGATGCAGGCAATCGCCATGGCCGGCGGACTCAGCAAGCTGGCCGACGAGGGCAACATCAAGGTGTTCCGCGACCGTCGCGACGGCTCGCGCGAAGTGCTCGCCTTCGACCTCGCCCCGATCCGCAAGGGTGAAATGGCGGATCCCCAGCTGCACACCAGCGATGTGATCGAGGTGGGTTTATCGGGAAAACGCGCCGCCTTCAAGGACTTCACCGAAGCCCTGCGCGACATCTCCGTGTTTGGCCTGTTTTTCTGATCTCTTTCCCGATCCATACGCCCGCTTCATCGCGTAAACGCCACGTGCACCGCCTGACCGGGGCACGCTCCTGGTGGCAAACGCCCTGACCCACCTCTCGAAGACCCAGACCCACCATGGCACATTCCGACAAAACCCTGCCCCCGGATTCCTCGGGCGGACCTGTCCGGCCCTCGCGTGCGCTGGCCGCACTCCGCGAGACCCCGCTCAGCACTCAGGTGATGCAGGACTGGCTGACCGAGGAGGAGGAAGAGGATTCGATCAACCTCCGCGCCTACTGGGCGGTGATCATGCGCCGCAAGTGGACGGTGCTCACCTTCTTCGCGATCGTGGTGGTGGCGGCAATGACCTCGACCTATCTGACAACGCCGGTCTACCGAGCCAGCTCGACGCTGCAGATCGACGCCGAGGAACTTAAAATCGTACAGTACGAGGGGGTGACTTCAAGCGGGCAGCCCGGCTGGGACAGTTCCGAATACCTGCGCACCCAGCAGGAGGTGCTGCGCAGCCGCGCCACTGCCGAGCGCGTGGTGAACGAACTCAACCTGACCGAGCATCCGGCATTCAAACGCCCACCCAAGCCCTCGCTGGTGGCGAGCTGGCTGCCTTGGCTGAAGAAGGACGATGGCGCCGCGAAAGCCGCCACAGGCAACGAGGATCTGGCCGCCAAAACCCGCGGCGTGGTATCGGCGGTGCAAGGCGGGCTGACGATCGAGCCGGTCGGCAATTCGCGCCTGGTACGGCTGCACTTCGACAACCCGGATGCGAAACTGGCAGCCGAGGTGGTGAATTCGGTGGCAAGCGTATTCATCAACCTCAATCTGTCGCGGCGGCTCGATGCCACCTCCTACGCCAAGACCTTTCTTCAGGACCGACTGCAGCAGGCCCAGGCCAAGCTGGAGGAATCCGAAAAGGCACTGGTTGCATTCGCACGCCAAGAAGAACTGGTCAAGTCGGACGACAAGGACGGCGTCGACACCCTGATACTGCAGGGATTCACCACGGCACTGACCCAGGCACAGCAGGACCGCATCCGCGCCGAGAGCCTGTACAACAGCGTGCAGGGCACGGCCATCCAGGCTCTGCCGGAAGTGATGGACAACAAGACCATCCAGAATCTGAAGGAGCGCAAGTCGCAACTGGAAACCGATTACCAGGAAGGCCTGAAGACGTACAAGCCGGCCTACCCGAAAATGGAGCAGCTCGCCGGCCAGATCGCCGAAATCAACGCCATGATCGAAGCTGAGATCCTGAATGTGCGCGCAGCCATCAAGGCGCGCTACCAGGCCGCACTGGCGCAGGAGACCGCGCTGACCGCCAAGCTGCGGGAAAGCCGGCAGGACATCCTCGGCGAGCAGGACCGCAGTATCCAGTACAACATCCTCAAGCGCGATGTGGAAACCAACCGCCAGATGTTCGAAGGCCTGCTGCAGCGACTCAAGGAAGTTGGGGTGGCCGGCGGCGTCGGCACCAACAATATTTCGGTGGTCGACAGGGCCGAAGTTCCAGGCAGTCCGCACACGCCCAACCCGCGGCGCAACCTGATGATCGCAATTTTCCTCGGCCTATTCGGCGGTGTCGGCCTGGCCTTCCTGTTCGAGCATCTGGACGACACCATCAAGCTGTCGGACGAGATGGAGCAGCAGCTCGGGTTGCCGGTGCTCGGCATCATCCCGCACTCGCGGGCCTTGCCGGGCGGCAAGCTGTTCCAGGAAAACTACGACACCCGATCGCATTTCGCCGAGGCCTACCGCTCGCTACGCACGGCGCTGCAATTCTCCACCGCCAAGGGCATGCCACAGGTGCTGATGGTGACCAGCACCTCGATGGGCGAAGGCAAGAGCACCACGGCCCTGAGCCTGTCGATGCAGATCGCGCAACTCGGCAAGAAGGTACTGCTCATCGACGGCGACCTGCGCAAGGCTTCGCTGCACTCCACGCTGGACATACCCAACAACTTGGGGCTGACCAACTATCTGGCCGGCGATTCCAAGCCGTCGCAGATTACCCAGACGACGGCCGTGCCCAACATGTACGTGATCACTTCCGGCCCGCTTCCGCCCAACCCGGCGGAACTGGTCAGCAGTACCAAGATGGTTTCCCTGCTGTCGCTGGCTGCCAAGAAATTCGATCACATCATCATCGACGGTCCGCCTGTGCTGGGCCTGGCCGATGCGCCCCTGCTCGGCAGCATTGCCGATGCAACGATC
>JAUPLV010000205.1 GCA_030836725.1 Pseudomonadota bacterium
ATCGATGCCGCGGCTGCGGTAGGGGCTGTCCTTGCCTGGCTCGGTCAGCGTGCCGCGATAGGCGCGCATGTCCTCCGCGTTGAGCGAATCGACGTAGGCGTGGCCGGCCTGGATCAGGTGTTCGGCGCAGGCGTACATGGTGTCGAAGTAGTTCGACGCGAAATACAGGTGCTTGCCCCAGTCGAAGCCCAGCCATTTCACCGATTCGGTGATGGCGTCGACGTATTCCTGGCTTTCCTTTTCCGGATTGGTGTCGTCGAAGCGCAGGTGGCAGACGCCGCCGTAGTCGCGCGCCAGGCCGAAGTTCAGAAAGATCGACTTGGCGTGGCCGAGGTGCAGGTAGCCGTTGGGCTCGGGCGGAAAGCGCGTCTCGACGCGGCCGCCCCATTTGCCGGCGGCGTTCTGCTCGTCGATGATGTTGCGGATGAAGTTGGCGGCGGGGGCGGGGGCGTCGTGCGACATGAGGGGGACAGTTGGGGTTGCGTGTGAACGGGATAGCCGAATTATCCCGTAAAACCGCCCTTGATCGCGGGCAGGAAGGAAAGTCAGCGTGTGCGGCTTTGGCGCAGGCGCTGGACGATTTCACTCAGCGGACGAAGCAGGCCGTGTTTTCGTTCGCGTTCCCCCATCTCCAGCAAAGCCAGGAGGGCTGCAACTTGCGTGTGTTCGGGAGGGGCTGAGGGTTTACGCTTCTTCATCGTTCACTCGATGATGCCGCCGCCGAGGCAGACCTCGCCGTCGTACAGCACGACGGACTGGCCGGGCGTGACCGCCCATTGCGGGCTGTCGAACGCGAGTTCCAGCGCGTCGTCCTCCAGTCGGGCGATGCGGCAGGCGGCGTCGGTCTGGCGATAGCGGGTCTTCGCGGTGTAGGGCCTGGCCGGGTCGGGGGCGACGCCGCTGATCCAGTTGAGCTGGCCGGCGGCCAGCGTCGAGCGTTTGAGCAGCGGGTGGTCGTGGCCCTGCACCACGACGAGCGTATTCGTCGTCATGTCCTTGGCAGCGACGAACCAGGGTTCCGCACCGCCGTCCTTCTGTCCGCCGATGCCGAGGCCCTGGCGCTGGCCGAGCGTGTAATACATCAGGCCCTGATGCTGGCCGACCACGCGGCCCTCGGGCGTCTTCATGTCGCCGGGGTCGCGCGGCAGGTAGCGTTCGAGGAATTCGCGGAAGTTGCGCTCGCCGATGAAGCAGATGCCGGTACTGTCCTTCTTGGCTGCGTTGGGCAGGCCGATCTTTTGCGCCAGCGCGCGCACCTCCGGCTTCGGCAGATGCGCCAGCGGAAACAGGGCGGGGTGGATCTGCGCCTGGCTCAGGCGGTAGAGGAAATAGCTCTGGTCCTTGTTGGCGTCAAAAGCGCGCAGCAGCGTGGCGCGGCCAGCGGCGTCCTGGCCCTTGCCGACGTAATGCCCGGTGGCGATGTATTCGGCGCCGCGCGCGATGGCGTCGTCGAGGAAGGCCTTGAACTTGATCTCGGCGTTGCACAGCACGTCGGGGTTGGGGGTGCGCCCGGCCTGGTATTCGGCGAGGAAATAGCTGAACACGCGTTCCTTGTATTCGGCGGCGAAGTTGACCGCCTCGACCTCGATGCCGAGCACGTCGGCCACCGCCAGCACATCGAGAAAATCCTGGCGCGCGGTGCACTGTTCAGTGTTGTCGTCGTCGTCCCAGTTCTTCATGAAGACGCCGAGCACGTCGTAGCCCTGCTGCTTGAGGAGGTGGGCGGCGACGGCGGAGTCGACCCCGCCCGACATGCCGACGACGATCTTGGTACTCATGCGTGGCTCACGAAATCGAGCGGGAAGCGCCGCCCAGCCAGATAGTCCTGCACGCAGCGCATCACCAGCGGACTGCGGTGCGGCGTAGGGTGGACAGCGAGTTCGTCCGGTGTCAGCCAGACGGCGCGCACGATGCCGGTATCCAGTGCGCGGTCGGCGTCGAAACCGGTGACGTCGCAGACATAGGCGAAGCGCAGATAGGTGATGTCGCGCTGCGGATAGTGGGTGGTGTAGCAGCCAAGGAGCGCGAGCGGCTCGACACGATGCGCGGTTTCTTCAAGCGTTTCTCGGCGCACCGCTTCGATCAGTGTCTCGCCGCGTTCCCAGTGGCCGGCGGGCTGGTTGAGGCGCAGGCCTTCTGCGGTGTGTTCCTCCACCAGCAGGAATTTGCCGTCGCGTTCGACGATGGCGGCGACGACGACATGCGGCATCCACTGGGTATCGGGGCTCGGCTCAGACATGCAGTTCCTTCCATTCTCCGGGCAGCAGGGCGCCCAGGTTCCATTCGCCGACGGCGGCGCGGATCAGCCGCAGGGTGGGGAAGCCGATCTTCGCCGTCATCCGCCGCACCTGGCGGTTCTTGCCTTCGGTAATCGTCAGTTCGATCCAGCTGGTCGGGATGGCCTGGCGGAAGCGGATCGGCGGGGTGCGCGGCCACAGCCCGGCGGGTTCGTCGATCAGGCGGGCCTTGGCCGGGCGGGTGACGAAGTCGCCGAGATCGACGCCGTGGCGCAAGGGGTCGAGGTCGGCGTCGGTCGGCGCGCCTTCGACCTGTGCCCAGTAGGTTTTCGGCAGCTTGTGTCTGGGATCGGCGATGCGGCTCTGGGTCGGGCCGTCATCGGTTAAAATCAGCAGGCCTTCGCTGTCAGCGTCCAGTCGCCCGGCCGCATGCACGCCGGGCATGGCGAGGTGATCGCGCAGGCCCTGCCAGCGCCCCTCGGGGGTGAACTGGCTCAGCACGCCATAGGGTTTGTTGAACAGGATCAATCGCGCCACGCTGCAAGACGAACTTCTGAAAAGACGCCTATTTTAACGTTACACGAGCCTTCCCCATGACTTATCAGCATATCCAGATTCCCGCCGCGGGCCAGAAAATCACCGTCAACGCCGACAATTCGCTGAACGTGCCCGACACCCCCATCATTCCCTTCATCGAGGGCGACGGCACCGGGGTCGACATCACCCCGGCGATGCGCCGCGTGGTCGACGCGGCGGTGGCCAAGGCCTACGGCGGCAAGAAGCAGATCGCCTGGATGGAAGTGTTTGCCGGCGAGAAGGCGCTCAAGGTCTACGGCGGCGACCAGTGGCTGCCGGAGGAAACCGTGCAGGCGGTGAAGGACTACGTGATTTCGATCAAGGGTCCGCTCACCACGCCGACTTCGGGCGGCATCCGCTCGCTCAACGTCGCCTTGCGGCAGATGCTCGACCTGTACGTGTGCCTGCGCCCGGTGCGCTACTTCACCGGCGTGCCCAGCCCGGTGAAGGCGCCGGAGAAGGTCGACATGGTGATCTTCCGCGAGAACACCGAGGACATCTACGCCGGCGTCGAGTGGGAAGCGAATTCCGAGGCGGTGCGGAAGGTCATTGCCTTCCTGCAGCAGGAAATGGGCGTGACCAAGATTCGTTTCCCCGAATCTTCCGCCATCGGCATCAAGCCGGTGTCGATCGAGGGCTCCGAGCGGCTGATCCGCAAGGCGATCCAGTATGCGATCGACAACAAGCGCCGCTCGGTGACCCTGGTGCACAAGGGCAACATCATGAAGTTCACCGAGGGCGGC
>JAUPLV010000206.1 GCA_030836725.1 Pseudomonadota bacterium
AAGTGGGCTACCGCCTGTTTCATCACGCGCGCAGATTTCACCACCTGTGGCAGGAACATTTTGCCCGCGCCGAACAGGTCGCCGACTACGTTCATCCCGGCCATCAGCGGGCCTTCGATCACATGCAGCGGGCGCGCGGATTCCAGCCGTGCAGCTTCGGTGTCTTCGACAATAAATTCGGTAATGCCTTGCACCAGCGCATGGCTCAGACGGTCGTTGACCGGCAGGCTGCGCCAGGCCAGATCGACGACCCGTTCTTTCGCCCCGCCTTTGACGTTTTCGGCAAAATTCACCAGCCGCTCGGTCGAGTCCTCGCGTCGGTTCAGTAGCACGTCCTCGACGTGTTCTCTCAGTTCCGGGTCGAGATTGGCGTAGACGCCGAGCTGGCCGGCGTTGACGATGCCCATGTCCATACCGGCCTGGATCGCGTGATAGAGAAAGGCAGTGTGGATCGCCTCGCGCACCGCGTCGTTGCCGCGGAAAGAGAAGCTGACGTTCGATACACCGCCAGAAATATGCGTGTGCGGCAGGTTCTGACGAATCCAGCGGGTGGCTTCGATAAAGTCCACCGCGTAGTTGGCGTGCTCCTCGATACCGGTGGCGACCGCGAAGATGTTGGGGTCGAAGATGATGTCCTCGGCCGGGAAGCCGACGGTTTCGGTCAGCAGTTTGTATGCGCGGGCGCAGATTTCGGTCTTGCGGGCGTAGGTGTCGGCCTGGCCGGTTTCGTCAAAGGCCATCACGATCACTGCCGCGCCATAGCGGAGGCAGAGTTTGGCGCGCTCGATGAACTCGGCTTCGCCTTCCTTCATCGAGATGGAATTAACGATGCCCTTGCCCTGAATGCACTTCAGGCCCGCCTCGATTACGCTCCATTTCGACGAGTCGAGCATGATTGGCACGCGTGAAATATCGGGTTCCGAAGCGATCAGGAGCAGAAAACGCACCATTGCCGCCTCGGCGTCGAGCATGCCCTCGTCCATGTTGATATCGATGACCTGCGCGCCGTTTTCCACCTGCTGGCGCGCCACGTCGAGCGCCTTGTCGTATTCGCCGTTGAGAATCAGGCGGGCAAAGGCTTTGGAACCGGTGACGTTGGTGCGTTCGCCGACGTTGACGAAGAGTGAGTTCTTGTCAACGTTGAACGGCTCCAGCCCTGACAGCCGCATGGCGGGTTCCAGCTTGGGCGGCACACGCGGCGCCACGCCCTCAACGGCTTTTGCAATGGCTTCGATATGCGCAGGCGAGGTGCCGCAACAGCCGCCCACCACGTTGAGCAAGCCCGAGCGCGCCCATTCGCCGATGTGCGTCGCCATTTCCGCGCCGTTCATGTCGTATTCGCCAAAGGCGTTGGGCAGGCCGGCGTTGGGGTGCGCCGAGATGAACGCATCGGCCTTGTTGGAAAGCTCCGCAACATATTGCCGTAGCAGGTCAGGGCCGAGCGCGCAGTTCAGACCAATCGACAGCGGCCGTGCGTGGCGCACCGAGTTCCAGAACGCCTCGCCGGTCTGGCCTGAGAGGGTGCGCCCGGAGGCATCGGTGATGGTGCCGGAGATCATCACCGGCAAGCGCGTGTTGTTGGCCTCGAAATATTCCTCGATGGCGAACAGCGCCGCCTTGGCGTTGAGCGTGTCGAAAATCGTCTCGACCATCAGGATGTCGGCACCGCCCTTCACCAGGCCGTCGATTGCCTCCAGATAGGCCACGCGCAGCTGGTCGAAGGTGACATTGCGGAAGCCAGGGTCGTTCACATCGGGCGAAATCGTCGCGGTGCGCGAGGTGGGGCCGAGCACGCCTGCGACGAAGCGCGGCTTGTCCGGATTCGCCGCGGTGGCCTCATCAGCCGCCTCGCGTGCGAGCCGGGCCGCGGCAAAGTTGAGCTCGGCTACCAGGTCTTCCATGTGGTAATCCGCCATGGAGATCGAAGTGGCATTGAAGCTGTTGGTCTCCAGGATGTCCGCGCCGGCCGCCAGATACTCGGCGTGGATGGCCTTGATGATATGCGGTTGCGTCAGGCACAGCAGGTCGTTATTGCCTTTCAGGTCGTGCGCGAAATCGGCGAAGCGCGTGCCGCGATAATCGGCCTCTTCGAGCTTGTATGATTGGATCATCGTCCCCATCGCACCATCGAGGATCAGAATGCGTTGAACGAGTATGGAATGCAGCAGGGTTGTGCGGGACATGATGGGGACAGGCGGGGAAAACGAGCATTATATAAGGCGGCTGATCCGAGTGTGGGCCAGCGAGCGGCCAGGACGAAGGGCTGACACCCAGGTTGGGTTTTCAACGGCTGAGGTGGCAGCGGATGGCTGGACCCCGCATGGCACCGTGTGGTGCATCAGGTACGATACTTGCCACTTGGTACCGAATAACCGATTAATGGATGGTGTGATGGCTTCCCCCAAATTGTTGACGTTTCTTCTTGCCGGTGTGCTGTTCGCGCCGCTGGCTTATGCCGATTCGGCTGTGGATGCCTCACGTTATTACGAAGATGCGCTCAAACGCTATGAGCGCCACGACGACGCGGGCGCCATTATCCAGCTTAAAAATACGCTTAAGGCCGATTCCCGGATGTTGCCGGCTCTGGTGCTGATGGGGCAGGCGTATTTGCGCGCGGGTGATCCGGCTGCGGCCGAACGGGTGCTCGCCGATGCGGAAAAGCTGGGAGCGGCGCGCGGGCAGATTGCCACCCTCCAGGCACAGGCTTATCTGGCTCAGGGCAAGATGCGTCTCATGCTCGAAAAGTTTGGCGCGGATGGCCTGCCGCCGAAGGCGCGTCTCGAGATGTTGTTGATGCGTGGACAGGCGCAGCTCAATCTGACCCAATTCGATGCGGCGATGACCTCGGCCAAACAGGCCGCGCAGACGCCGGGCGGCTCGGCGCGTGCGCTGGCATTGCAGGCACGTATTCATCTGAACGCGGGTCGCCCGCAGGATGCGCAGGCGACCGTTCAAGAGGCATTGCGCGTATCGCCGCGCGACGCCGATGTTCTCAACATGCAGGCGTCGATTCTGCATGTGCGAGGCGAGTTGCAGGCGGCGGCGCGCGAGTATGGCCGTGCACTGGACGTGCAGCCGAACCACCTTGATGCGCGTCTGGCGCGAGCGGGCATTCTGCTGGATTTACAGCGCGACAACGAGGTCAAACCTGATCTTGATTATCTGCAAAGCCACTTTGCATACGACCCGCGGGGCGCCTACCTGCGCGCGCTGTACTTCAGTCGGAAAGGTGATGAAGCCCGCGCCCGCGCCGCCCTGCAAGAAGCGACGCGTACCCTGGGCCAACTTGCGCCTGAGTTTCTTGCGGCCAGCGATCAACTGCAATTGCTGGGCGGGCTGGCGCACCATGCCCTAGGTGAATTCGAACGTGCCAGGACCTTCCTGGGGACTTATTTAAAAAAACACCCCCGCGACGTGGGCGCCCGCAAGCTACTGGGCAGCATTTATTTGGCAGAGCGTCAGTACGATCGCGCCGCCGCCATGTTGCAACCCGCACTGCTTGAGCAGCCCAACGATGCCAAAGTGTTGGCCATGCTGGGCGAAGCCGCCATGCG
>JAUPLV010000079.1 GCA_030836725.1 Pseudomonadota bacterium
CGCAAGACATTACCGTGATCGATACCGGCAAGCTCACCTCGCTGTTCGAGCGCATGGTGATCGCCAGCGGCACCTCCAACCGCCAGACCCGTTCACTCGCCGACAATGTGCGCGTCAAAATGAAAGAAGCGGACGAATACGTGGGCAACACGGAAGGCGAGGACACCGGCGAATGGGTGCTGCTCGACCTCGGCGACGTGATCGTCCACGTGATGCTGCCCGCCACGCGCACCCACTACAATCTGGAAGAACTGTGGGGTGCGGCCGAAGCGGCGCGCGCGCGGCACGTGCAAGCGGATCATTGAGTGAAGCTGAATTTGATCGCCGTCGGGCACAAGATGCCGGGCTGGATCGACACGGGCTACGATGACTATGCGCGCCGGATGCCGCCCGACCTGCCGCTGCTGCTGACCGAGATCAAGCCGGGGCATCGCGTCGCGGGGGAGGACGGCGCGCGGGCGCGCCAGCTCGAAGCCGAGCGCATCCTTGCGGCATTGCCCGCCGGCGGCGTGCCGGTGGTGCTCGACGAGCGCGGCACGCAGGCGACCACGCGAGAACTGGCCGCCTGGCTGCAGGGCTGGATGGCCGACGGCGTGTCGCCGGCATTCGTCATCGGCGGCGCCGACGGCCTCGACGACAGCGTGAAAGCGCGCGCCGGCAAGCTGCTGGGATTGTCGAAACTGACCCTGCCGCACGCGCTGGCGCGGGTGATGCTGGCCGAGCAGCTCTATCGCGCCGTATGCATCATCAAGGGCCATCCCTACCATCGGGATTGAGAGGAAATACAACAAGCCATGCTGGTCGATAAACGCATATATCTGGCTTCGCAATCGCCGCGGCGGCGCGAACTGCTGAAGCAGATCGACGTCGCCTTCGACGTGCTGCCGCTGCGCACCATGTCGGGCCGTGCGGATGTCGTCGAAATCCCCCGCCCCGGCGAAACCCCCTCCGACTTTGCGCAGCGCATGGCCTCGGAAAAGGCTGCCTGCGGCTGGCGTGCGGTCGATCTGCGCCGCCTGCTGCGCTTTCCGGTACTGGGCGCGGACACGGTGGTCGACGTGGACGGCGCCATCCTCGGCAAGCCGGCCGGCCGCACCGAAGCCGAAACGATGCTGTCGCGCTTGTCCGGACGCCAGCATCAGGTGCACACCGCGGTGGCGATCCAGTATGAAAGCCGGCTGGAACTGCGCCTGTCTTCCAGCCGGGTCCGGTTTGCCGAGCTCGACGCCGCCGCCATCGCGCGCTACCTGGAAACCGGCGAATACCTGGGAAAGGCCGGCGCCTACGGCATCCAGGGACGCGCCGGCGCTTTCGTCGAACATATCGACGGCAGCTACAGCGGCATCATGGGATTGCCGTTACATGACACTGCCGTTTTATTGAGAGCCTTCGGCCTGGCAGTCTGAACGCTGCCGGCCGCCCCATCATGAGCGAAGAAATCCTCGTCAACGTAACCCCGCAGGAAATCCGCGTCGCCGTGCTGCATCTCGGGTCGGTGCAGGAACTGCACATCGAGCGCGCGCAGTGCCGCGGGCTTGTCAGCAACATCTACATGGGGCGCGTGGTGCGCGTGCTGCCGGGGATGCAGTCGGCCTTCATCGACGTCGGCCTGGAGCGCGCCGCCTTCCTGCACGTGGCCGACATCTGGGAGGAACGCCGCGGCAACGAACCCGAGCGCCCGATCGAGCAGATCCTGCACGAAGGCCAGAGCCTGATGGTGCAGGTGATCAAGGATCCGATCGGCACCAAGGGCGCGCGGCTGTCCACCCAGATCAGCTTCGCCGGGCGCTATCTGGTGTATCTGCCGCAGGAATCGCATATCGGCATTTCGCAAAAGATCGAGGGCGAGGAGGAGCGCGAGAACCTGCGCCAGAAACTGCATCAGCTGATGCCGGAAGATGCGACCGGCGGCTTCATCGTGCGCACCATGGCGGAAACCGCCGAGGATGCCGAAATGCAGGCCGACATCGACTACCTGCGGCGGCTGTGGAGCAGCATCCTGTCGCGCGGCAACAGCGCCGTGCCGTGTCTGCTGTATCAGGATCTCGACCTGTCGCTGCGCGTGCTGCGCGATTTCGTCAACAGCGATACCGCCCGCATCCTCATCGACTCGCGCGAAACCTATCAGCGGATGGCCGAGTTCGCGCAGAATTACACCCATGCCGTGCTCGACAAGCTGCAGCACTTCAGCGCCGACCGGCCGCTGTTCGACCTGCATTCCATCGAGGATGAAATCGCCAGGGCGCTGGGGCGCCGCGTCGACCTGAAGTCCGGCGGCTACCTCATCATCGACCAGACCGAGGCGCTGACCACGGTCGACGTCAACACCGGCGGCTTCGTCGGCGCGCGCAACTTCGACGACACCATATTCAAGACCAACCTCGAAGCTGCGCAGTCCATCGCGCGGCAGCTGCGCCTGCGCAACCTCGGCGGCATCATCATCATCGACTTCATCGACATGGACAACGCCGAGCACCAGGAAGCGGTGTTGACCGAACTGAAGAAGGCGCTGGCGCGCGACCCCACCCGCACCACCGTCAGCGGCTTCTCCGCGCTGGGGCTGGTGGAAATGACGCGCAAGCGCACCCGCGAATCGCTGGCGCACATCCTGTGCGAGCCTTGTCCAACCTGCGCCGGGCGCGGCGAAATCAAGACCGCGCAGACCGTGTGTTACGACGTGCTGCGCGAAATCCTGCGCGAGGCGCGCCAGTTCAGCGCGCGCGAATACCGTATCGTCGCTTCGCAAAGCGTGATCGACCTGTTCCTCGACGAGGAATCCGGCAGCCTCGCCCAGCTCATCGACTTCATCGGCAAGCCGGTGTCGCTGCAGGTCGAAACCACCTACCCGCAGGAGCAGTACGACATTATTTTGTTGTGATTCGGGAAGACCTCGTCCGCGAAGTACGCGAAGAAAACCCAAAGCACTCTTGTTTTATCCTTCGCGCCCCTTCGCGCCCTTCGCGGATAAAAGATTTCTGTGAAAACCAGCCCGCCCTCGTATTGGCCCGTCGCCTGCGCCGAACTCGCCGCCGCCGATCCGGTGATGGCCGCGCTCATCGCGCGCTATCCCGATGCCATCCTCGCCAATCGCGGCGATCCGTTCCAGACCCTCGCCCGGGCCATCGTCGGCCAGCAGATATCGGTCAAGGCGGCCGATAGCATCTGGGCGCGCTTCGCCGGCTACGCCCGGACCGTCAGCCCCGAGCACATCGCCACGCTGGAACCCGACGCGCTCGCCGCCTGCGGCCTGTCGCGACGCAAGGCCGAGTACCTCGTCGATCTTGCCGGCCATTTCGTCGATGGCCGCATCGAACCCGCGCGCTGGAAAAAAATGCAGGACGAAGCCGTCATTGCCGAACTCGTCGACGTGCGTGGCATCGGTCGCTGGACCGCCGAGATGTTTCTCATTTTCAGCCTGCGCCGCCCCGACGTCTGGCCGGTGGATGACATCGGCCTGCAAAAAGCCGTTGCCCTGCATTACCTGGATGGCGTACGGCCGACGCCGAAAATCCTGCGCCGGCACGGGGAACGCCATGCGCCATGGAGAACCGTCGCCACCTGGTATCTGTGGCGCAGCCTGGACCCGGTCGTGGTGCAGTATTGATCGAGGCCCTCCATTCTCTTGAATTGGCGAGGTGTGGAGGCGCCGGATTACCCTTATGATCGTCGCGGCGATCATCGCCGCGCGAAATCACCGATTGACCGCGGCGGCCCGTGTTCGCGATACTCCCGGAAAGCCCGTTGGGTTTTTTGCCCTTTTAAAGACAAGGTACAGCCGGATGAACATAGCAAACTACTCGGATCTGTTGAAGGCTGCCAGGCAGCAACCGGAGCCGCAGCGACTTCTTTTCGTTTTCACGCAGCCCGAGTTGCCGGAAGGCCATACCGAAGCCCAGACCCAACGTTTCAAGGCCGGAAAGGGCGGCGTGTTGACACCCAAAATGTGTACCGACAAGGCGCTGGATGAACTGGGCGATTTTTCCGATCTCGTCGAGGAGTCGCGCAAGACCGGGCAGGACTGGAAAATCGTGTTTGTCGCCTGCCTGGCCGGGCGTGCGGGCGTCATGCCGAGCACCGAAGACGCGCAGGGGCCCCTGAAAAAGATGGTCGATTCCATACAGAACGGTACGGTTTCGCAATATCTGGCCTACGATCGGGACGGGGATCAAATCCGGTTTTCCTGAGAACGAACGCCTCATGGGCTAACGAATGGCCGCCATTTCCGGGATGAACCTCGACCGGCGAGCGGAACAGGGAAGCGGGCGTCGAACGGCGCCGGGTCGGCGGCACGCGCCCGGATTCGCGAAGTCAGGGCTGTCCGGTTGCCGCCTTTTTCAGCAAGGCCTCGAATTCATCGGCCGGCAACGGCCTGGAGAACAGATACCCTTGCGCATAGTCGCAGCCAGCCTGGGTCAGCAATGCCCGCTGCGCTTCCGTCTCCACGCCTTCGGCGATCACCTTGAGGCCGAGTTTGTGCGCCATCACAATGATGGCCTCGGATAAGGCCCGGTCATTCGGGTCGGTCACCAGATCGCATACGAACGACCGGTCGATCTTCAGATAATCGATATCGAACTTCTTCAGATAGGACAGCGACGAATAGCCGGTGCCGAAGTCATCGATCGCGATCTGGATGCCCGCTTCATGGAACCCGAGCAGCATGTCCGTGACCCCGGCCTCCGTATTCAGCAGCAAGCCTTCGGTGATCTCGATGACCAGACTTTTCTCCGGCAGATCCAGCTCCCGCAAATAAACCAGCCACGCTTTGCACAGGCCGCCGGAGTCGCCGAACTGCGCGGGCGACAGGTTTACGCTGATCTGGAGTTTGGTGTTGTACAGCGTCTCCCAGCGTTTGAGCTGGCGCGCCGATTCCTTGAATACCCAGTCGCCGATTTCGATAATCAGCCCGGTCTCCTCGGCCAGCGGGATGAGCTGCGCCGGGCTGACCAGGCCATGTTCCGGGTGTTGCCAGCGGATCAGCGCTTCCGCCTTGACGATGCGGCCGCTAGCCAGGTCGACGATGGGCTGGAAGTGGATGCTGAGCTGGCTGGCTTCAAGCGCGCCGCGCAACTCGTTGGTCAGGCGCAGCCGGGCCTGGGCGGACTGCTGCATGGACTGGGTGAAATAACTGAAGCGGTTGCGTCCGCCATCCTTGGCGGCATACATCGCCTGGTCGGCATTCTTGACCAGATCGTCCACGTCGGTGGCATCGCTGGGATAGAGCGTGATGCCGATGCTGGCCGATATATAGGCCATTTCGTGTTCCAGCCGGAACGGTATGGCCAGGCTTTGCCGGATATTTTCGGCGATCCGCTCGATGCTTCCGGTGTCGTCAAGCTCCGCCAGGATGACGGTGAACTCGTCGCCGCCCAGACGCGACACGGTGTCGGTCTCGCGCACGCAGTCGCCGATGCGGCGCGCGGCCTCCTTCAGCAGGATGTCGCCCATGGTGTGTCCAAGCGTGTCGTTGACCTCCTTGAATTTGTCGAGATCGATGAACAGCAGGGCTATTTCGAGATCGGTGCGATCCGCTTTCTTGATTTCCTGCTCCAGGCGGTCATGGAACATGTGACGGTTGGGCAGGCCGGTCAACGTGTCGAAATTGGCCTGTTTCCAGATCAGCTCATCGGATTCCTTTTTGCTGGTGATGTCGCGGATGAAAGCGCTGAATTCGCGTTTCCCCTTCGCCGTGATCGGAACGATGGCCAATTCGATGGGGAACTCATGGCCATCGCGATGCAGGCCGACAAGTTCGACCCGCGAATTCAAAATGGGACCTTCTCCCGAGCGCAGGAAATGCTCGAGGCCTTTCGCGTGCGCCTCGCGATACTGGGGCGGAACGAGAGTTTCGCCGAGTTTAAGACCGAGCGCATCCTCCGCGGTCCAGCCGAAGATCTTCTTCGCCTGGCTGTTCCAGCCGGTGATGATTCCTTCGCTGTTCATCTGCACCACGGCATCCAGCGCGGTGTCGATGACGGCGCGCAAACGCTCTTCATCTTCCCGGTGCGTTTCGAGCAGGGCTTTGAGACCATCGGCCATTTCGTTGAAGCTGTCGCCCACCTGACTGAGCTCGTCGTTCGAGTCGAGCTTGATCCGCATGTTCAGGTCGCCGCCGGCAAAGTTGTGCGCGCCGCGGGCAATCGTCCGGATGCTGCCGACGATGGAATAGTAGACACTGACCGACAGATAGACCGCCAGCAGGAACACCAGCATGGAAATGCCGACGCTGGCGAACAGCTCCTTTTTCGCGCGGTCGATATTCGCCTGGGCCAGATCCCGTGCCATCGGCAGCAGCGTACCGTATAGCTGCGCGTAACTCCGGTCGATCTGTGCCGTGGCGGCATTCAGAAAGGTTTCGGGGGGGAGGGTGAAACGGCCGGAAAGAATGTCCGCCGATACCAGTTCGGTGATCAGCCTGACCGAGCTGCCGATATCCCGGGATGCTGCCTGGAGAGCGCCATGTATGGCCGGATTATGGCGTCCGACACTGTTGATACCGAGGTTGAAATGTCTGAGGGCATCATCCACCCCGGCCATCATGACCCGCAGTTCGACGCGCTGGTCTTCGGAGAGCCTTTTTTTGTGCAGTGCGTTCGTGCCATAGGCACGCAAGCGGCCGAGCTGTTCCAGCACGCGTGTCAGCCTGTTGGTGGTGATGTCGATCAAGTAATACGCGGCGATATCCGTATCAATGATCAGCAGGTGTTCTTCGGAAACCAGCTGTTCGAAAAATTGCAGGTCCCTGATCAACAGGGTGTGCGTGGCGAGATTTTCCGCCGCGGTCCACTCCAGCCCCTGCTTTTGCAGCCGCGCCCACTCTGTCTGGATGTGGCGGTATTCCTTCGTTTCTGTAAGGCGAGGGGGCAGCTTCTCTTCCAGGGTTCCGAGGGCTTCGGCGACGACCTTTCCCTGTGCGGCACGCGCGTCGCGCATCGACGAGTTGCCGCCCAGCAGCGCGACTGAAAGCCCGCGGTGCAATTGCAGGGCCTGCGTGGTGCGGGTTATGGGCTCGATCAGCGTCAGGCCTTCCAGCCGCAGCTGCGAGGGTTGAATGATTCGATTCAGATTGACAAACAGGCTGTACACCACCACGGCAATTGCGATCAGCGACACCGCCCACAGCAGCGTGAATTTCTTGGTGTAGTTCAGGCGGTTCAGCATGAAGATGGCGGGGGAGAAGATTTTCTGCATTTATTCTTTCCCGCTGTTTTCGTTGCCCCTGCCTGTTCTGTTTATGAAGGATGGCTTGAAGTTGTGCCGTGCCGGTTGGTCTTGTGCCGCACTGGCAAAGTCAAATGGTGTCTTATCAAGAGCTTGTCCGTCAAGGCTGGCGGCCGATATAAGGGAGGCGCCATCCCGAAAGAATGGAACGCAGTTCGCCGCGGCGCGCGCTTGGCGCCGCGAAATAATCCGGCACGGCCACGATTGCGCCCCTCGCAAGGGCGAGGCCGTCCGGCCATCCACGGGAATTCGCGGGAGTGCGAACCCGCGGAACCGCTCAAAAGCGAACGGGTCTACGATGAAACGGTGCGCGGCAACCGCTATCGCGGTCGACACTCAGGTTCCCTGCCTGAGCGCCGTCGGACAAAGGAGCAGCCATGAAGACCAATCCCGTTCTTCCCAACGAGCAGATCAGCCAGCCCCGCCAAGTTGAACAGGTGGTCGCGGGCAAAGCGACTTCGGACGGCGCCGGCGTCAAACTGACCCGCGTGCTGACCCAGCCGCTGCAGCGCCGGCTGGACCCTTTCCTGATGCTCGATGCTTTTGGCAGCGACAATCCGGACGACTACATTGCCGGGTTTCCGGATCATCCGCACCGGGGTTTCGAGACGGTGACCTACATGATCTCGGGCCGCATGCTGCATCGCGATAGTGCCGGCCATGAGGGTTTGCTGGAAAGCGGCGGGGTGCAGTGGATGACCGCCGGTCGAGGTGTGATCCATTCCGAGATTCCGCAGCAGGAAGAAGGCGTCATGGAGGGCTTCCAGCTCTGGCTGAATCTGCCCGGTCGGGAAAAGATGTCGGCGCCCTGGTATCGAGATTTCGCCGCCGCGGATTTGCCGCGCTTCGTTACGGATGCAGGGGTTGCGGTGACGGTGATCGCCGGTGAAAGCCACGGTGTCGCCGGTGCGGTGACCCGCGATGCGACCGCGCCGCTTTATCTGGACCTGCATCTGCCTGCCGGCACGAGGTTCGGGCAGCGACTGCCGCCGGAGCATAACGCGTTCGTCTATGTCTATCGCGGCGAGGTCGCCATTGCCGGGAGCGCGGTGCCGGCGCTTCGCATGGCGATTCTTGCCAATGACCCTCGGACCGACGGGCTGCTGATCGACGCCGCGATGGATGCGCGGGTGTTGCTGATTGCCGGGAAGCCCCTGAATGAGCCCATCGTCCAGCACGGTCCGTTCGTGATGAACACGGAGAAGGAGATCCATGAGGCGGTGAACGACTTCCGGAACGGGCGGCTGCTTGCCTGACGGCCTTCTCCCGAGAGGGAGGGGTGGCCGTGACAGCCGAACATTCCGCGCGGATTTCTCCCTGGCATCGCGTCAGGAGAAGGCGTCGAGGTTCATGCGGCCAGGCTGATTTCCGCAATCACCGGAGCATGGTCCGACGGCCGCTCCAGCTTGCGCATGTCGCGGTCGATGCTGGATGCCGTGCAGGCGGCAGCGAGCGGTTCGGACAATAAAATGTGGTCGATGCGCAGGCCGTGATTGCGGCGAAATCCCATCATGCGGTAATCCCACCAGCTGAAGCTTTTTTCGGGCTGCTCGAACAGGCGGAAGCTGTCCCTCAGGCCCAGCGCCAGCAGGTTTCCGAACCGCTCGCGTTCCGGCTCCGACACCAGCACGCTGCCCTTCCACGCTTCGGGATCGTGCACGTCCCGGTCTTCCGGCGCGACGTTGTAGTCGCCGAGCACGGCAAGCCTGGGGTGGCGTGCGAGTTCATCCATCAGCCATGCGGCGAGGGCGTCGAACCACGCGAGTTTGTAGGGGTATTTGTCGGAATCGAGGCTCTGCCCGTTGGGGCAGTAGACGCATACCAGGCGCACGCCGTCGACGGTGGCGGCGATGACGCGCTTTTGCTCGTCTTCCAGACCCGGGATGCCGACTTGCACGTCGCGCGGCTCGGCGCGGCTGACGATGGCAACGCCATTGTAGGTTTTCTGCCCGGCGAACACGACGCGGTAGCCGGCCGCTTCCAGTTCGGCAACCGGGAAATTGTCGTCGGTAAGCTTGGTTTCCTGCAGGCACACCGCGTCGGGCTGGCGAGTAGCCAGAAAGTCCAGCAACTGGGGCAGGCGAACCTTGAGGGAGTTGACGTTCCAGGCGGCGATCTTCATGCCGCCGAGTGTAGCGCATACGACTCCACATGGGCTTCAGCCCATAGTGGATCGGAGTCGAATGGCACTTACTTAAGCCCTGATTCTGCGACAACCACGGTACGTAGCCCGGATGGAGCGCAGCGCAATCCGGGAATCGGCGCCGCAGTTGAGCATTTTCCCCGCATTCCGCTGCGCTGCATGCGGGCTACGTGTTGCGGCTTTTACGGTCCAAGTGGCGTATTCTCGGGCAAAG
>JAUPLV010000207.1 GCA_030836725.1 Pseudomonadota bacterium
AAATGGGCTCCCGCGGGAGCCCATTTTTGTTGGCCGGAAACGATGCCGCTTACATCACTTCCCTTTCGATCTCTTCCAGCGAGGTGTGGCGCACGTCCTTGCCCTTCACCATGTAGACCACGTATTCCGACATGTTCTTGGCGTGGTCGCCCATGCGCTCGATCGCCTTGGTCACGAACAGGATGTCGATGAACACCGAAATGGTGCGCGGATCTTCCATCATGTAGGTGATGAGGTGGCGCAGGTTAAGGCGGAATTCCTCGTCCACCGCCTGGTCCTGGCGCGCGATTTCGACCGCCTTGGTCGCATCCAGGCGGGCGAAGCCGTCGAGCGCCTTCCTCAGCATGTCGAGCACCAGGTCGGCCATGTATTTGACTTCGGAGAAGCGCGGCAGGCTGATGCGCTCGGCCTGGTGAATCAGCTTGGCCATGCGCGCGATCTTGGCGGCCTCGTCGCCGATGCGCTCGAGATCGGTGATGGTCTTCACCACCATCATCACCATGCGCAGGTCGGACGCGGTCGGCTGCCGGCGCGCGATGATGTGGGTGCAGTCCTCGTCGATGGATACTTCCAGCGCATTGACGTTGTGGTCGTTGACGTCCACCTGCTCGGCCAGGTCCATGTTGCCCGAGATGAGCGCTTCGACCGCGTTGGTGATCTGCTCCTCGACCAGGCCACCCATCTTCAGCACGCTGGCGCGCACGGCTTCCAGCTCGGCATCAAACTGCTTGTAGGTGTGTTCGGTCAGCATATTAATAACCTTTCAATAATTCATCGCGGATTATAGGCCGCGCATTGTGACGGATACATGAACGGCAATTTCACTGCGTCCTGAAGGGTAGCGCGTAACGCGCGCCGTCCACATCGAGGAACAGCCTCCAGTCGTGACGTCCGCTGACGCACACCGGCAGGGTCACGTTTGAAGTGAAGGCGCCGCTTGCGTCGGGGCGCAGGTCATAGCGGTTGAAGCCCATGTCCATGCCGAGCATCTGGAATTCGGCGCTTATTTTTCGCGCGCCGGGGGCGGTGACGCGAAGCCCGAAGGCTTCCAGCGGCGCCGGTTGGCTTGAAAAACGTACGCTTGCGGATGCGCCGCGGTGGTTGAAGGCGCAGCCTGCCAGCGGATCGGCGCAGTCGATCGCCACGGCTTCCCCTGGCCGCTTCAGCCAGTAGCCCGCCACCGCGATCGCAACCAGTGCGGCCGCCAGCAGCAGCGGCATCAGCACCCGCATGGGGTGCGCCGCACGGGATTGGTGTGCATCGGGGTGTTCGCCCGGCGGACCCTGGCGACCCTCCCGATTCATGTCCATGCCCCGCGCAGCAGCGCCACGCCATGCGCACCGTGCGACTGCGCCAGCGTCACGTCGTCGCGCCCCAACCCGCCGAGGCCATAGACCGGGATCGGGCTGGCGGCGGCGAGCGCGGAAAAAGCGTCCCAGCCCAGCGTCGCCGCGCCGGGGTGGGTGAGGGTGGGCAGCACCGGCGACAGCAGCGCGAAGTCGGCCTCGATCGCGGCGGCGTGCGCCAGTTCGGCGGCATCGTGGCAGGACACGCCCACCCAGCCGCAATCGGGGCGCGCCGCCAGTTGGGCGGCGGCCGCCGAATCGAGGTGCACGCCATCCGCGCCCGCAGCGTGTGCCAGCTCCAGACTGCCGTTGACCAGCACGCGGGCGCCGTGCGAATGGGCGCGGCGCACCGTCTCGCGCGCCAGCGCCAGCCGCGTGTCTTCGGGCAGGGCCTTGTCGCGCAGCTGGATCAGCCGCAGGCCGTTGTGCAGCGCGATGTCGAGGCGCGCGAGGAAGCTGTCGACGCCGAGCGACTCGGCGTGCGAAATCCCCAGCAGCGGCGGCAGCGACAAGGCTTTCAGAATGGGGGAATTGGCTGGCAGCAGCGGCGTCACTTCGACCGCGTCGGGCTGCTGCCAGGAAAATACCTGCCCCTCGTGCGGGTGCGGTTCGCCCTGCCAGTCGAACACCCGGAAGAAGTTGAGGCGCACGATGGCGTGGGGGTATTCGAATACCCGGGTGATCCAGCGGCAGGCGTGGCTAATGACGATCCCCAGCTCCTCGTGCAGCTCGCGCGCCAGCGCGGCTTCCAGCGCTTCGCCCGGCTCCACCTTGCCGCCGGGGAATTCCCAGTAGCCCGCATAGGCTTTGCCCGGCGGGCGCCGTGCCAGCAGCACGCGGCCGTCGGGCTGGGTCAGCACCGCGGCGGCAACCTCGACGATGGAATCCGGGTTCATGGGTGTGCGCCGGCCCTGGTTGGCAGTGGGTCCTGTGCCGATTCAGGTGCGGTATTCGGCATTGATCTTCACGTAGTCGTAGGAAAAGTCGCAGGTCCACACGGTGGCGTTTACCGTCCCGCGATTAAGCGCCACGCGCACCGTAATCTCGGCTTCCCGCATCACCGCCGCGCCCTGCGCTTCGGTGTAGCTGGCGGCGCGGCCGCCATTTTCCGCCACCAGCACGTCGCCCAGATAGACCCGCAGCGTGTTGACGTCGAGATCGTCGACGCCGGCATAGCCGATGGCCGCGAGGATGCGGCCGAGGTTGGGATCGCTGGCGAAGAACGCGGTCTTCACCAGCGGCGAACGCGCGATGGCGTAGGCGATCTGCTTGCATTCGGCGTGGTCGCGTCCGCCCTCGACCGCCACGGTGATGAATTTGGTCGCGCCCTCGCCGTCGCGCGCCATCGCCTGCGCCAACTCGATCGCCACCTCGTTCAGGGCGGCTTTCAGCGCGGCGTAGTCGGCGCCGGCGGTGTCGGCGATTTCAGCATTGCCGGCCTGCCCGGTGGCGATCAGGATGAAGCTGTCGTTGGTCGAGGTGTCGCCGTCGACGGTGACGCAGTTGAACGACACGTCGGCCACTTCCTTCACCAGTTGCGGCATCAGTCCGGGGGCGATGGCCGCGTCGGTCGCCAGATAACCCAGCATGGTCGCCATGTTGGGATGGATCATGCCGGAGCCCTTGGCGATGCCGGTCACCGTCACCGTCCTGCCGCCGACCTGCGCCCGGCGCGACGCGCCCTTGGCGACGATGTCGGTGGTCATGATCGCGTGCGCGGCGTCCGACCAGTGGTCGGGCGCCAGATCGGCCTGCGCCGCCGGCAGCGCGGGCAGGATCTTGTCGACCGGCAGCGGCTCCAGGATCACCCCGGTTGAAAACGGCAGCACGGCCTCGACCGAACAGCCCATCAGCCGCGCCACCGCCTCGCAGGTCTGGCGCGCGCGGCGCAGGCCCTCGTCGCCGGTGCCGGCGTTGGCATTGCCGGTGTTGATCACCAGCGCGCGGATGTCGCCGCCCGCCAGATGCTGCCTGCACAGGGTGACCGGCGCGGCGCAGAAGCGGTTTTGCGTGAACACCCCGGCCACCCGCGAGCCGGGCGCAAGCTCGATCAGGGTGATGTCGCGCCGCCCGGGTTTCTTGATGCCGGCCGAGGCAATGCCGAGACGCACGCCCGCAACGGGCGACAGGGAAGCGGGATCGGGGGCGTTGAGCTTGACGGGCATGGCGGTTTCGCTGGACGGAAAACCGCT
>JAUPLV010000007.1 GCA_030836725.1 Pseudomonadota bacterium
GGCCGCAGGGCACCCCCTTCACCATCACCGGCGACCACCGCGTGCTCAACGGCGCCGATGTCGCGCTGTACCTGACCACGCTGAAACAGGCGATCGAATCCCCCGAATCCTGGATGGGCGGCGAAGCGGTTGAAGCGGCGCTGGTCTCGCCCATCCCCGAAGGCAACTGGGACTTCCCGGTCGTCGTCGTCGGCGGCGGCCCCGGCGGCGAGGACTGCGCGCGCGACCTGGCCGACCACGGCGTCCGTGTGATGATGGTCAACAACGAGCCCTTCCCCGGCGGCGAATGCCTGTGGCGCGGCTGCATCCCCTCCAAGGCCTGGCGCGCCGCGGCGGACGTCATCCGCAACCGCGCGCACGACGCCGAGATGGGCGTCGACGGCACCAACACGCCCAAGCTCAACTGGGAACAGGTCGAGAAGCACCGCCGCTGGGTGCAAAGCAGCCGCGGCGAAATGGCGCTGAAGGCCGACAAGGGCATGAAGATCGAAGTGCGCGAAGGCTACGGCGAATTCGTCGACGCGCACACGCTGAAAATCACCCCGGTCGAGGGCGAGGCCTACACCGTCAGCTTCGGCGCCGCGGTCATCGCCACCGGCGCCCCCGCCTTCGTGCCGCCGATCCCCGGCGCGCGCGAGAACCTGGTGACGGGCGGCGTGGTCACTTCCGACACCATCTGGAACCTCGCCGCCCCGCCGAAGAAACTCGGCATCGTCGGCGGCGGCGTCATCGGCGTGGAAATGGCGCAGATCTTCCGCGACTTCGGCACCGAGGTGCTGATGCTGGAGCGCCACGACCGCATCCTCGCCGAAATCGAGGAGGAAATCGGCAAGACCCTGATTGCCTCGCTGGAAAAGGAAATCACCGTCGTCACCAACGCCGCGATCAACGAGGTGAGCGGCACCCCCGGCGCGATGAAGCTGCGCTACGCCAACAAGGACGGCGCCGAATCGGTGTTCGACTGCGACGTCGTGCTAATGGCCACCGGCAAGCGTCCCGACACCAGCCGTCTCAATCTCGATAGGATCGGTGTTGAACTCGATGGCGCCGCGATCAAGGTCAACACCCGCTGCCAGACCAGCGCGCCGCACATCTACGCCGTCGGCGACGTGATCGGCGGCTACATGCTGGCCCACACCGCCGCCACGCAAGGCCGTGTCGCCGCATCCAATCTGCTCGGTCACGGCGGCGAGTATGACCAGGACCGCGATTGCGCCGTCACCTTCTCGCGTCCGCAGGCCGGCTTCGTCGGCTTGAGCGTCACCCAGGCCAAGGCCAAGGGCATCGACGCGGTGGAAGCCAAGATGCCGATGAGCATCGACGCCAAGGCGATGATCACCGGCGAGACCGAAGGCATGATCAAGCTGGTCGCCGACAAGACCAGCGGCCGCATCATCGGCGTGCACTTCCTCGCCGACCACACCGACACCCTGATCGGCACCGGCGTGATGATGGTTGCCGGCGAGATGACCCTGACCCAGGTCGCCAGGGCGATCTTCCCGCACCCGACGCAGACCGAACTGTTCGGCGAACTGGCGCGGCGGTTGCTGAACCGCCTTCGCCGCACGGCGAAAAAATAAGGGTTGGCGACGGACGGCGAAGAAGTAATCTTTCGCCAGCACCAACGACTGGGGCCGCATTTGCGGCCCCAGTCGTTTCCCGCAGGCCTACCGGCCACCCGGAAGCGGTGGTCCGTGTCCCTTGCTGTTCTCGAAGTCATCGGCTTACCGGGCGGCATCATGAAGTCGGCCCGCGTGAAGTGATAGCACGGATATTCGTTCACGCAGACCTCGACCGCCCTGGCTTTGGCCTGCAATTTCAGCCGGCGCGAGGGTTTGACTGCCTGCCGGTCAACACACGGGATCAGGCACCGATGCCGCTGCAAGCCCTGCATTCCATCCGGAAGCGGAATGGCAGGCCCGGTCTACAGATGCGCACGATTCAGCCCGCAGCATGTGGGCCAAACGCAGCTCCCGGAGCATGGGCCGCTTTTTGACCTGGTGCGCATGCATCCGCCGCAGAATGTCGTCCAGAACCCGCACGGCGCTGACCACGTAAGGTCCCTTGTTGAGCATGACGCACTCGGCGCGGCGCCCCATCGCTGCGTCCGTGATCTCGGCGCGCGATGGCCGCCCTTCCCTGGCCAGGGTTTCCAGCACCTGGGTGGCCCAAATCACGGGAACATGCGCAGCCTCGCAGAGCCAGAGAATCTCTTCCTGAACTTCCGCCAGGCGTTCGAATCCGCATTCGACGGCCAGATCGCCCCGTGCGATCATCACCCCGCAACACGGGGAACGCATGGCTGTCAGCAGCATGTCCGGCAGGCTTTCAAAGCCGCGCCGCGTTTCGATCTTCAGCACGATGGCCGGCTGCCGGCTTCCCATTCTCGCCAAGTGCTGCTGGAGCGATTCGACATCCTGGGCGCTGTTGGCGAAGGACAACTCGACGATATCGGCATGCTGGGCCGCGAAGGCCAGGTCCTCGATGTCCTTGGCGGTCATGGCCGCGAGGCGCAATCCGCTCTCAGGAAGGTTGATCCCCTTGTCGGCGCGCAGATTCACGGCCTTCACGTAATCCTGGGTGATACGGACAAGAACCCGCGCCTTCTCCACCTTCTCGACGACGCCGCCGATCTTGCCGTCGTCGAACCAGATCGGCTCCCCCGGCCGGACGTCATCGAACACCTCGGCAATCGTGCAACCGATCGTGGCAGGACTCAGGATTTTTCCAGTGCTGTCGTAAGTCGCCGGGCGGCCCGGCTTGAGGTCGCGCGTCAGGATGAGCAGGTCGCCCTTCTGCAGCATGATGCTGTTTTCACCCGGCGGCAACGCGCCGATGCAACATTCACGGTCATCCGGCTTGCCTGCGCCATGCTCGCGGCGCAGGGTGACGCCGGGAACGATGTAAGCCGTCCTGGTTGCCTCGGCCCAGCAACCGTCATCGGTCGCGTCAACGATCCTGAAGGTCCGCCTGGCATCCCGCGCATCCGTGAATTTCACAAGCTCGCCAACGCGAAGATGGGCCAGCCAGGCCGACGGAACGGGTAGACAGGCGTTCGCCGGCGAAGGGGGGAGTTGGGGAGACTGCTCTGGCGTCAACCAGACACGAGCGGGGGAAGCGACCCGCCCATAGGCGTCGCGACCTGGGCGGATTCGAACCACCGCGGGACCCGGCTCCAGCGGCCCGGTACGCAGCTTCGGCCCGGCCAGGTCCATGACGACGCGGCACGACCGTCCCAGCGATCGTTCCGCCTGCCGCAGATGCTCGATCATCCGCGCCCAGGCCGCGGCGTCGTCATGGGCGCAATTGATGCGCATGCAGTCCATCCCCTGCTGGAGCAGATTGTGAACCAGGAGGTAATCGTCCGCCGCCGCGCTCGGCATGGTCACCATGATCCGGACCTCGCGTCCCGGGGTCGCGGGCCCCAGCAAGGCGTCCGTGTGTTCGGCAAGCAGCCGCTCGCCGTGGGCGAAACCGACAACAGCCTCCTCCCCGCTGGCCGGCTGCCAGGCGCGATGCACCAGCCGGTGCAGAACCCGCAGAACCTCGTCGACCATGGCCAGGACATTCGACTCGGCCCGCCCGAGAGAGGACAGCCCCAGCGCCGCCAGGCGCAGCTGCAACGGGCGCAGGTCGACGCGGCGCAAGGCCAGGTAATGCAGGAGGTTCCGGGCGCTGTCGGAGTAATTCGCGTGAACCTTGGCGAGATGCGGCTGCGACCTGGCCAGGCTGGCGACCATGTCCGCCCGGATTGCCATGAGTTCGCCGAGGACGTTCCCGATGTCCGCATCTACCTGACGGGCGCCGTCGGTGCTGTTTTTCTTTGTCACGGACATTCCTCTCTGAATCGGCCCTGCTTCCCCGGAAAACTTGCGAGCCCCAGGAATGAGCCGTGTCGCAGGCTGTAAATGGGATTTGGCTAGCGGGCAAGCATGGCGGCAAATGCGCCGCGATCCAGTATCGAAGCTTCGAGGCTGCGCACCAGGACAAGCACGTTGTGGATGCCGAGACGGTTGATGAACAACTCGCTGGCGAAGCACTGGCCATCGCGCCGCCGGGCCTGAAAGGCAACGGCACAGTGGCAGAGGTGGGCCAGTCTTGAGTTGATGCGGTCTTCCTGAACCAGTTCGGCATGCGGCAACTGCGGGAGGAGCGTGGAAACATGACGGCCCGCCAGTTCCTCCGGCAGGTAGCCGAACACCTGTTCACAGGCCTGGCTGCAGTCGCGGATCACGCCCAGGTCGTCGAGAGTGAGCACCGCCAGATCGAGCGTTCCAGCATCGGGAATGCGCGATGAAGCATACGTTTTAGCCCAAGGACTTTTCACCTGCAGCTTGCTTGCTGTCGCCATGACGGCCTCCATCTTTATCGCACGGAAAATTCCCGAGGGGCCGTTATCTTGCCTCCGGCGAATGAACGATCCGTGACAGAAAAATGAATTTTTCGTGCGCCCGCAAGTATTACGGGGAAAGCGATTCGGCGGCATTTTCATGGGGCCGGCCCTCGCATCGCCAAGGTAGCGAGCCCCGCTGGAATGGGTGTAGCCTTTGCATTTACTTTTTAAAATACAAGGATAAATTGCGATGAGAAAAACGCCTTCCGATGAGTACCTCGAAAAAGCCAAGCTTTTGAGCAAGGAAGCAACCGAACGCCTGCTATCCAGAGCTCGATCGAAACTGATACGCAGACTGGAAAGCGAAAAAATGACCGCGCTTGAAGTGGTGGCGATACAGCTTGAGATAGAGGACGAGGACCTGAGTGAATGGCGAGGGAGAATGGCTGAAATAAGGAAAAAAATGAAGGCGGAGCAGCCAGTCTGTCGCTAGCCCGACGGCACACGCCGGTTGCTGCCCTACTTGTCGGACTTTCTATCTGTAAAACCATCAATCGGCATCGAAACCATAGCCCGGGACAACCGGCAAGCCGGGCCGTGCCAGCATGGAAATGTGTGGCGGCGGGTTTACGGTCGAACCCGCAACGATCTCCGGGCCTCGCTTGCTGGCGGATTTCGGATCGTCCTTGAGGCCATAGCCACGTCCGCCCCCAAAATCGCCAGCGCAGGTATCACCCATGGCAGAAGCAGCGAACAAGACTGAAAAATTCACTCACAAACCCCGGGTTGCCTATTTCTCCATGGAGATCGCTTTGGAGAACGACATCCCCACTTACAGCGGCGGTCTGGGGGTGCTTGCAGGGGACACGCTGCGCGCAGCGGCGGACATCGGCGTCCCCATGGTGGCGGTCACCCTCGTGTCCCGGGCCGGCCATTTCCGCCAGGAGATCGGCCCGCAGGGCCAGCAGATCGAGCATGCCGACGACTGGGAGCCGGCCCACTACGCGACACGGCTGCAGGCCACCGTGGCCCTGGATCTGGAGGATCGCCAGGTGTGGGTCGGGGGATGGCTTTATGTGCTGAGTTCCCGAACCAACGGCGGGGTGCCCGTCCTGCTGCTGGACACCGATCTGCCGGTGAACGACCCGCGGGATCGCGACATCACCCACCACTTGTACGGGGGCGATGAGGCCTACCGGATGAAACAGGAGGTGGTGCTGGGCATAGGCGGGATCGCGATGCTCCAGGCCCTGGGTTTCAACCTCATGGGCTATCACATGAACGAGGGGCATTCCGCCTTCCTCACGCTGGCCCTGTTACGGCGTTTCGCCTATCCCAGCGAGGACGTCCGGCCCGGCGAGAGCCGCTACGATTTGCCCCGGGTGCGGGAACTGTGCACCTTCACCACCCACACGCCGGTGGAGGCGGGCCACGACAAATTCGACTACAAGCTGGTGCGGCGTATCTACGGGGATCTGCTGGACCCGGGCACGGTGAAGTTGTTGGCGGGCGAGGACAAGCTCAACATGACCCGCCTGGCCCTGAACCTGTCCGACTTCGTGAATGGCGTGGCCAAGCGTCATGCCGAGGTCTCCCGGCAGATGTTTCCCGGTTATGCGGTGCGCTCGGTCACCAACGGCGTGCACGCATCCACATGGACCAGCGCCTCCGTCGCAAAAATGTACGACCAGCATGTTCCGGGCTGGCGGCATGAGCCGGAACTGCTCTCGCGGGCCGATCGCATCCCGAACGAGATCCTCTGGGCGGCGCATCAGGAG
The DNA here is from genome assembly GCA_030836725.1 of Pseudomonadota bacterium. Lineage (GTDB taxonomy): Bacteria > Pseudomonadota > Gammaproteobacteria > Burkholderiales > Thiobacillaceae > Thiobacillus. The sequence goes on from JAUPLV010000007.1 coordinate 6,112, forward strand.
GCCAAACTGGCTCTGGTCGACAAGGTGCGGGAGCTGACCGGAGTGGTCTTGAACCCGGATCAACCCATCCTGGGTTTTGCCCGGCGCATGACCGCCTACAAGCGGGCGGATCTTCTGTTCAGCGATCCCGTGCGCCTCAAGGCCATCGCCCGGAAACATCCCTTCCAGATCGTCATGGCCGGCAAGGCCCACCCGAACGATGCGGCGGGCAAGCAGTTGATCGAAACGCTGCACGACCATATGAGGAACCTAGCAGGGGATATCCCCATGGCCTTCCTGCCCGATTACGACATGGCGCTGGCCCTGCTCATGGTGTCCGGCGCGGATGTCTGGACCAACACGCCCCTGCGGCCGCTTGAGGCCTCCGGCACCAGCGGCATGAAGGCGGCCTTCAACGGCGTGCCCCAGCTCTCGGTGCTGGACGGCTGGTGGGTGGAGGGCTGCCTGGAAGGAGTGACCGGCTGGGCGGTGGGGGACGATTCGCCCACCGCCAACGGACACGATGCCATGGCCCTGTACGACAAGCTTGAGCAGGTGGTGCTGCCGCTCTGGCATGACGACCGGCCTGGCTGGATCGCCGTCATGAAGGGCGCCATCAGCAAGAACGCCGCCTACTTCAACAGCCACCGCATGATGCGTCGCTATGCCACGGAGGCATATTTGAGATAAGAACCGCGATGGAGCGGGTCTACAGGCGCGCGCCCAGTTGAATCGCCGCATTAATTGTATAAACTGTTTACTTATTTATATGAATTGGAGGTTTATCATGGCCGTCGACACCCCGAAACCCGCCGCATCCGACAAGGCAACGAACGCCAGCCCCGCTGCCGGCGCCAAGCAGCCAGCCGCCAAGCCTGCCGCACGACCGAGGGCAGCCAGGGCAGCCGCACCCGCGCCCCAGGCGCCTGCCGGGAAAAAGACGCCGGTTGCCGCCAAGAAAACAACTGCACGCCCCGCCGTCAGGAAATCGCCCCCGGCAAAGAAAGCCACGCACGAGCCCAAAGCTTTTGTCGCCAAGAGCAACAAGGCCGCCAAACCCGTCAAGGTAAAAAAAGCCAAACTGGTTCGCGACAGCTTCACCATGCCGGATGGGGAGTACGCCCTGATCGCATCTCTCAAAAAACGCTGTCTTGATGCGGGGGTGTCGGCGAAAAAAAGCGAGATCCTGCGCGCGGCTGTTGCGAATCTGGCGAAACTGAGCGACGCCTCGGTGGTTTCCGCGGTACGCCGACTGGAAACCATCAAGACGGGACGTCCCGCCAAAAACGCCAAATAATCGATTTCCGATTATCGGTTTGCGCTTTGTAGCAGCGCGCCGCACATCTTCGCCGTCGGCGACGTGATCGGCGGCTACATGCTCGCCCACACCGCCGCCACGCAAGGCCGCGTTGCAGCCGGCAACTTGGTCCGCAATACTGTCTTGAGCAGGCACCGATCAGGGCTCACGCTGAACGGTAGCTTTCCATTACAGCGAACGCGTACTCTCGACCCTGAACAGTCGACCAATGCGTGCGAAAGTCAGAAACGAAGCAAGAAGTAGAAATTCTGGACATAAGCCAAGGCATTTGCGTATTCTGGGGCTGCGAAAAGTGTCCGGACCGGTGGGTCCGTTGAATAACTATTAGAGCTTTCAGGCCGTATGCCCACACTTCCAATCATGACAAATACCGACTGGCTTACTCTTGCACTAGTTGTCATCACAGGGTTCTATGCTTGGGCGACACTCAAAATCCTTCGCGCAAATGAGGCCATGGTTTCAACCCCAGGAACAGCACCCTGAATGTCCGATAAAGAAGCCACCGCCCGCATCAAGATCAACAAGCTGCTCGAAGCGGCCGGCTGGCGGTTTTTCCAGGATGGCGATGCGCCCGCCAACATTCGCCTTGAACCCAGCGTCAAAATCAATTCCACCGACCTGGACGCGCTCGGCGCCAACTTCGATAAAAGCACAAAAGGCTTCGTCGACTTTCTCTTGCTCGATGCCAAAGGCTTTCCGCTGCTTGTTCTCGAAGCCAAAGCCGAATACAAGAATCCGCTCGTCGGCAAAGAGCAGGCGCGCAAATACGCCAAGTCCCAGAACTGCCGCTTCGTCATTCTTTCCAACGGCAACCTGCACTACTTCTGGGACCTCGATCGCGGCAGCCCCTACGTCATCACCTCGTTTCCGACGCCGGACTCGGTCACCGGCTACCAGAAGGTCACGCCCAATCCGCAGCGATTGATCGAAGAGCAGGTCGGCGAGGACTACATCGTTCGCACCCAGCGCCCAAACTACGCATCCGAAGCCGCTTGGCAAAACGAAGCGGAGCGCCCAGGCTACATTCAGGCCAACAAGCTGCGCTTTCTCCGGCCGTATCAGCTCAAGGCCATCCACAGCCTTCAGTCCGCAGTCGGCGATGGCAAAGACCGTTTCCTGTTCGAGATGGCCACTGGCACTGGCAAGACCCTGACCGCCGCCGCCGTCATCAAGCTGTTTCTCCGCTCGGGCAACGTGCGGCGCGTCCTGTTTCTCGTGGATCGTCTTGAGCTGGAGGATCAGGCCAAGAAGTCATTTGCTGCAGTGCTCTCCGCCGATTTTCAGACGGTGATCTACAAGGAGAACCGGGACGACTGGCGACGCGCCGAGATTGTCGTCACCACCGTTCAGTCCCTGCTGTTCAACAATAAATACCAGAAGCTGTTCTCGCCGACTGACTTCGATCTCGTCATCTCCGACGAAGCGCACCGCTCGATCGGTGGCAACGCCCGCGCCGTGTTCGACTACTTCATTGGTTACAAGCTGGGCCTCACCGCCACCCCGCGCGATTACCTGCGCCGCTTCGACAGCGCCAAGTCAGGCACCCGCGACCCGCGCGAGGCCGAGCGTCGCCTGCTGCTCGACACCTACCGCACCTTCGGCTGCGAGAACAGCCAGCCAACCTTCCGCTACTCCTTGCTCGATGGCGTGAAGGAAGGTTTCCTGATCAACCCGACCGTGGTGGACGCCCGCACCGAGGTCACCACCACGCTGCTCTCCGAAGAGGGCTTCGTCGTCTCGTTCACCGATGACACCGGCGAGGACCAGCAGCAGGCCTTCAAGCAGCGCGAGTTCGAAAAGCGTTTCTTCGCCGACACCACCAACCAGCTTCTCTGCAAGACGTTTCTGGAAAACGCCCTGCGTGACCCGGTCAGCGGCGAGATCGGCAAGGCTATCATCTTTGCCGTCAGCCAGAACCACGCCGCCAAGCTGGCGCAAATCCTCAATCAGATGGCCGACCGCATGTTCCCCGGCAAGTACCAGTCCGACTTCGCGGTGCAGGTCACCTCCCAGATACCTGACGCCCAGCAGTTCACCATCAACTTCGCCAACAATAACCTGCTCGGCTCCGGCAACGTCATCCCCACCTACAAAACCAGCAAGGCGCGCATCTGCGTGACGGTTGGCATGATGACCACCGGCTACGACTGCACCGACATCCTCAACATCGGTCTCTTCCGCCCGATCTTCTCGCCCACCGACTTCATCCAGATCAAGGGACGCGGCACCCGCAAGCATGACTTCCGCGAGGTGCTGTTCGACGACGCACTCAAGGAAGGCGTGCAACAGCCCATAAAAACCGCCTTCAAGCTCTTCGACTTCTTCGCCAACTGCGAATACTTCGAGGAAGAGTTCAATTACGACGAAGTGCTGAAACTGCCGCCGCCCAAGGGCAAGGGCAGCGACGACGGGGGCAGCCAAGGCCCTGTAGTGGTGGGCGGAACCTATGAGCACCTCGGCGCCGACATCCTGGCATCGATGCGTGTCGAGCAGATCACTGCCGAGGGCATGAAGATCGACCGCATGTTCTTCGAGAAGTTTGAAGAGGTGATCCGCGCCAATGACACCGTCGCCTCCGCCGTCGAAGCGGGGCAGTGGGACCGCGTCATTGACTACGTCAACCGCGAGGTCTTCGATAAGCCCGAGGAGTACTACACCCTAGACAAACTGCGCAAAGCCGCCGCCGTGGACCGCCGCCTTGGCTTACGCGAAATCCTGGAAAAGGTCTTCGGCCTTATCCCGCGCTTCAAGTCGAAGGATGAGTTGCTGGAGGAAGAGTTCTCCAAATTCGTCGCCGACCGCGTGCCCGCGCCGCCCTCGGCCATCCCGGCTATCAAGACCTACTTCAAGGCTTACGTCACCAGCAACCGGGTGCGCGACATCATCGACAGCAGGCAGTTCACCGATCTGGCCACCAACCCGTACTTCAGCACCCATGACTTCAGAGCCGTGCCCCAGCCATACCGCACGCTCGTCCCCGAATACATCAAGGACTACGTGTCCTTGAATCAGTTCGCAGCCTGAACCATGAATCCATCCAGGCAGCGTTTTAATTGTGGCGAATTCGCCATATTTAATTCCCTCGAATTCGATGGAATTGGCGTCGCCACACCCCAAAGGACAACCCCATGAGCAAAGCCAAAAAAAGCACCATCGAGGTTATGGGAGCCGACGTCGCTGTGCTTTCGCAGAGCCAGCAAGACACCATCTGCCTGACCGACATCGCCAAATTCAAAAACCCCGATCACCCGGACGATGTGATCCGCAACTGGCTTCGCAATCGCAACACCGTGGAGTTCCTCGGAATCTGGGAGCGGCTCAACAACCCGGGTTTTAATCCCGTCGAATTCGACGGGATTAGGATGCAGACGGGGCTGAACAGCTTCGTCCTCACACCCAAGCAGTGGATCGAAAAAACCGGAGCGATGGGCCTCACGTCGAGCGCTGGCCGCTACGGCGGCACCTACGCCCACAAGGACATTGCCTTCGAGTTCGCCTCCTGGGTCTCCGTTGAGTTCAAGCTCTACCTCATCAAGGAATTCCAGCGTCTCAAGGAAGACGAAAGCCGTCGCCTGTCGCTCGCATGGAACCTGAACCGCACCCTGTCCAAGCTCAATTACCGCATCCACACCGACGCCATTGCCGCGCACCTGATACCCGCCGCAGTCACGCCGGCGCAAGCCGCCATCACCTACGCCAGCGAAGCCGACCTGCTCAATGTCGCCCTATTCAGCCAGACCGCGAAACAATGGCGCGACGCCAACCCCAAGCTGGACGGCAACATGCGCGAATACGCCAGCATCGAGCAACTGCTGGTACTGGCCAATATCGAAGGGATGAACGCCGAGTTCATCCACATGGGGCTGACACAAGGGGATCGCCTCACACGCCTTAACGAAATCGCTATCCGCCAGATGCAGGTGCTCACCTCCGCATCGGCAATCAAGCAACTCAAGGGATAAGCCGTGCTCGATACCACCACCAAGCGCCGCATCGACACCGCCCGCGACATCCTCGTCGGCAAAGTCCCCGATCCGAAATCCCAGGTCGAGCAAATCACCATCGCCCTCATCTACAAGTTCATGGACGACATGGACGCCGAAAGCGAGGAGCTCGGCGGCAAGCGCAAATTCTTCACCGGCGACTACGCCCGCTACGGCTGGGCCAAGCTCATGGCACCCTCGCTCGGCGGCCACGAGATGCTCGGCCTCTACGGCGAAGGCATTGCCAAGATGCCCGAAAACCCCGGCATCCCGCCGCTCTTTCGCGACATTTTCAAGAACGCCTACCTGCCTTACCGCGACCCCGAAACGCTCAAGGCCTTTCTCAAGATCATCGACGAGTTCAGCTACGACCACAGCGAACGCCTCGGCGACGCCTTCGAGTATCTGCTCAGCGTCCTCGGCAGCCAGGGCGATGCCGGCCAGTTTCGCACCCCGCGCCACATCATCGACTTCATGGTCGAAGTCCTCGCCCCGCAGAAAAACGAGACCATTCTCGACCCCGCCTGCGGCACTGCCGGCTTTCTCATCTCCGCCTACAAGCACATCCTGCGCGCCAACACTTCACTCCCCTCGCCCGCAAGCGGGAGAGGGGCTGGGGGAGAGGGAAACGCAAGCAGCATGAGAGCAGGCGACTTGCTCACGCCAGACGACAAGGGCCGCCTCGCCAAGAACTTCAAGGGCTACGACATCTCGCCCGACATGGTGCGGCTCTCGCTGGTGAACCTCTACCTGCATGGTTTCACCGACCCGCACATCTTCGAGTACGACACCCTCACCTCCGAAGAACGCTGGAACGAATTCGCCGACGTTATCCTCGCCAATCCGCCCTTCATGTCGCCGAAAGGCGGCATCAAGCCCCACAAGCGCTTTTCCATCCAGGCCAAGCGCAGCGAAGTCCTGTTCGTGGACTACATGGCCGAGCACCTCACCCCCACCGGCCGCGCCGCCATCATCGTTCCCGAAGGCATCATCTTCCAGAGCCAGAGCGCCTACAAAGAGCTGCGCAAGATGCTCGTCGAGAATTCCCTCGTCGCCGTCGTCTCGCTGCCGGCGGGCTGTTTCAATCCCTACTCCGGCGTGAAGACCAGCATCCTCATCCTCGACAAATCCCTCGCCAAGGCCGCCGACACCATCGCCTTCTTCAAAGTCGAGAACGACGGCTACGGCCTCGGCGCCCAGCGCCGTGCCATCGATAAGAACGACCTCCCGCAAGTCCAGGCCGAACTCGCCGCCTACCTGCACGCCCTGCGCTCCAAAGCGCCCACCGAGACCATCCTCGCCCTCGCGTCCACCGCCCTGATCGTGCCGAAGGAAAAGATCGAAGCGAATGGCGACTACAACCTGAGCGGTGAACGGTATCGGGAGGGTGCGGCAAGTGTTGGGTTAGTGTGGCCTCTCGTTCCAATCGGTGATGTTTGCATCATCGAAAGAGGTGCCTCGCCTCGGCCAATACACGACTTCATCACCGACGCGCCAGACGGCGTAAATTGGATCAAGATCGGTGACGCAGAAGTTGGCGCGAAATACATCACCACAACGAAAGAGCGTGTCACTCCCGAGGGCGCAGCGAAATCGCGCCGTGTAAAGCCGGGCGATTTCATCCTCTCGAATTCCATGAGCTTTGGTCGGCCTTACGTCATGGCGATCGATGGGTGTATTCATGACGGATGGCTTCTTCTGCGCGATCAATCCCCTCTCTTAGATCAAGACTTCCTCTACAACATTTTGGGTTCAGACCGCGTTTTCGCACAGTTCAAGCAGGCTGCGACTGGTGGCGTGGTCAACAACCTCAATAGCGAAATCGTTCGCCGCGTCCAAATCCCCCTGCCGCCGCTGGAGGTGCAGAAGGAGATCGTGGCGGAGATCGGGGCCTACCAGGAAGTCATCAACGGCGCCCGCGCCGTCCTCGACCACTACCGCCCCCACATCCCCATCCACCCCGACTGGCCGATGGTGGAGTTGGGTGAAGTCTGCGATGTCCGCGACGGCACACACGACAGCCCAAAATATGTTCTTGAAGGCTACCCACTGATTACGTCAAAGAACCTCAAGAATGGCTTCATCGACTTCACCGACGTGAATCTGATCACACGGGAAGACCTCGATGCGATCAACAAACGGTCGAAGGTCGATGCTGGCGACCTCTTGATGCCGATGATTGGCACGATTGGAAATCCAGTCGTCGCTGACGATTCCCGGGAATACGCGGTGAAGAACGTCGCGTTAATCAAGTCTCCAAAGGGTTGCCTGGTCGATAACCGCTTCCTCAAGGACGTTCTCGATTCAGCTGCAATGCAGAATCAATTTCAGCGCCAAGCCAGCGGCTCGACTCAAAAATTTATCCCGCTTGGATTCATCAGAAGGCTCGCAATCCCCCTGCCACCCCTCGCCACGCAGCAAGCCATTGCTGCCGAGATCGAAGCCGAGCAGGCACTGGTCGCCGCCAACCGCGAGTTGATCGCCCGCTTCGAGCAAAAGATCCAGGCCACCCTCGCCCGCATCTGGGGGGAGGATATTGATCCTGCGAACTTACCCGAAAGATGAACAAGGCAGACTTCCTTCGGTGGTTCAATCGTGGCTTCTGGAAGGCGTTTTCCCGCAGCACGTTCCCCATTGAAACCCCGAAAACCCCGGCGGAAAAAGTTGCATTGGTGGAGTCGGTCTATGACGACATCGCCTCGGCGCGATACGCGCCCGGCATTCCTGAAACCGAGCTGGTGATGAACAAGGGCCACGGCGTGGCCCGCACCATCCCCGTGTTCAGCATCCGCGATTATTGTGTTTACTACTTCTGCATCAAGGAACTGGAAGACGTGCTCTGCGGTAACCGAACGCTGAACACATTTGGTGGCTGGACGCTGGGCGGTCAGTTGCGCGTAAGCGAAAACGACGAAATCGAAAGCGATGCCACCGCCTATGGACGCTACTCGTTCAATCCGCAAGCCTGGACCCATGCCTTCGGCGAATTCAACTCGCTGCTGTTCGCGCAGTTAGATCCCGGCCATTACGCCCATGTGCTGCAACTCGATCTGTCGAATTTCTACGACTGTGTGCGCCTGGATATTCTGGAGCGCTGGATACGCGAGCACTCACCGCCAGAAAAAGGCTGGGTGATCGCATTGCTGTTCTACCTGCTCAACCATTGGAATCGTCGCAACACAGGCTTGCACCCGCAGGCCGTTGGCTTACCCCAGGATGCTCTGGCCGATTGTTCGCGCATTCTGTCCAACTTCTATCTGCAAAAGTACGACCAGTTTGCGTCTGGCATTTGCACCCAGGCGGGCGCGACGTATTTCCGTTACGCCGACGATCAAATGATTTTGCTGAACGATTCGAGCAAAATCGACAACATCTTGCTCTTACTCACTCGGAACCTCGACCGCTACGGCCTGCGTGTGAATCAGAAGAAGGTGAGGTTGTGGCAAACGCCAGAACTGATCCGACACCGCTGCCGAGAGATTCAGGCGATTTTCACCACCAAGGGCGACAATCAGAACCCTGCGTTGGTGCGGAAATTCGTCGATGCCTATCTGGCCCTGAAACCAGCGGAACTCGACGACACCTGGAACGGGGGCATGCCGCTGCTCAATCGCCTACTGTGGGCCAAGCTCGATTCACTCCCGCGCAGCCTCTTTTCCAAAATAATGGTACGGCTCACGGCAGAGCAGTTTCTGCTTCAGGCCGATGCGCAGAAAATGAAACGCCTCAGCGAACTTAATGCGCTGCGCACTTCTCCCATCGACCTCAATAACCGGATTCGAACCATCGCTGCCAGGACGGTGCATAACGCTTTCCACCACGAGGCGCGCAGCTTCGCCCAACAGATCGGGAACGCGATTCTCCAAACGTTTCTCGTTGAACGCATCGACGAATTGAGCCGCATCATGCAGTCGAATATCGTGGAGTAATTGTGTTCATGGAAGACGCCGCCGAATTCGCCAACTACCTGCCGCTCTCATTCAAGACCCCGAAGGAGCAGGAATATATCGAGTTTCTGTGGGACGCTTTCGAGACGAACCACACGCATAGAAAATACCAGTTTGCCTTCCTCGCCTATCACATGCTCACAATGAGCTTCGTCTATTTCAACATCTGGCAGATCAAGCAGACGACGCCAAAGGATTTCGCGATGGGCCTGATCGGCTTCGGCAAGGACATTGAGAAGAGCCTGCTCGACGCGACTTCGCCCTTTGTGTTCAGCACCGTGAACGAACGCAGCATCCTGCGCTTCCTCAAGCTCATCGCCTGCGACAACGGCAAGATCGGCGCCTACGCCAAGCTGGTGGACGACCGAAACGAATCCGCCCACCCCAACGGCAATATCTTCTACAGCACAGAGGCTGCACTCGACGTCAAGATCACCGAAATCCTAAGGGTGGTTGGCGCGGCATAATGGCGGATAACGTTGGCCCAGAACCCGCCAGCCGCAATGGCTGACCAAGAGACGATTGACCGACTCCGCTCACCCGAAGAATACCCGTTTCAACAACGGGTTCAGGGTACGCGAAAAACGGCCCGAATTTTCCCTGAGCCTGGCGGACCGTTCCAAGCATGGGTGACCGCAAGCGCACCGACCGCATACGCACCGCTTGCGCACGCAGTCATCCACCCTATCCCAGCGCAGCCGCCAAATGCGGGGCGTCGTCGCTGTTCGCGCTGCCGCTGTCGATTTGCTCCGCCTCGATCGGTTCGAGCGGATCGGCGCCGAGGGTGCCGATGAACTTTCGCCACGAGTCGGGATGCTCCAGCGCATCGAGCTGCGCCTGGGCATAGGCGATGCGGGTGCCCAGGTCGAGGCGCTGCGCCTCGTCGACGTTGTGAGGGTTTTGCTGGAAGCGCAGCAGCACGTCGAGGTTGCGCCGCCACATCGCCAGGTCGCGCTCGCGCTTGACCTGCAGGCGCTGGCGATACCAGCCGGAGGCGAGCAGCGCCTCGCGGGTGAACATGGCACGAATCCGCGGCGCGTGCACGTCCAGGCCCTGGTAGTGCCCGTAGGCCATGATGGAGAGCAGCGCCTTCAGCGGCGGACATGCCTCGGCGATGCTGCCGTCCTCGAAATAGCGCCTTGCCACCCGCTCCTGCGCCTCGACGATGTTGTGCACGCCGTCGGCGAAGCTCGCCCGGTCCTGGGTCTCGGGCTTGAGGATGGCTTCGGTGAAGACCGCGCGCGGGTTGTCGAATATCTTGCCCATGAAGTGGGCGACGAAGCGTTCGGTGATGCGGTAGCCGAGCCGGCTCGCCAGCACGCGTTTGCCGTCGAAGTCGAAATCGTCGAGCGCTTCCATGTAGCCCTGCTCGATGAGCCAGGCCGCCTTGCGCTGCTGCGGATGCAGGCGCGCCCAGATTTCCGGCACCAGGAGGCTGATGTCGTGATCGACCCGCACCTGGGCGCCGACGTGGCCGGCCGAGGTGGAGAAGCCGTCATGCTCGGTGATGATCATCGACACCAGGGCGTTGTTGAGGTCGGCGGTGGGGTGCAGCGCGTTGAACGGCCCCTTGGTGAGCGCGCCTTCCGAGCCCGCGCCGGTGGTCGAGGGCGACTTGCCGGTGAGGGAGCAGATGTAATCCATGAACAGTTCCGGCAGGGCCTGGTAATGGATCGGGTTGTACACCGCCAGGGAACGGATTCCCGCCTCGGGCGGGTTGTTGCGCCGCCCTGACAGCACCGCGTCGACGCTGATGCACACCGGCGCCGCGGCCGCCAGCTTGCGATGGAAGCGCATGCCCATCTCCGCCGCGTATTTGCGGATCGGGTTGGCGATGTCGGGTCGAACCTGCAGGTAGCGCGGATTCTTCGACGGCTTGCCGTCGACCAGGCGCGGACACGCGGACGACACGACGGTCTGTCCGGCCTGCGCGGCCGCCGTCAGCAGATCGCGCATCGGCGGCGTGTAGGCGTGCAGCCGCATGACGTTGTCGACTTCGGCGGCCAGCGCGTCGCCGCCCAGGGGCTCGAAGTTGGCGATGAAATTTCCGGGCAGGGCCATGTCGGCCTCGGTCTGCTTGTCGTAGCCGGGGATGACCGCGTCATCCGGTCGCTGGAACAGGCGCAGCTCGCAGTTGTGCGTCAGCTTGACGCTGCCGGCCGGGTCCAGCCCCGGCTTGCAGCCGTCGAGCCAAGCCACCGGCGCGACCACGGAGGCGGTGATGTCGTCTTCCATCTGCACCTTTTCGGCGGGGATGAAATCCTGGCGCAGCTTGAAGGTGCGCCACTGCTCGTCGGTATCGAAGCCCACGCGCAGGTAGCTGGCGACGATGCGGCGGCCGAACATTTTCAGTTCGTGGCCGGGGGCGCCGTCCACCACGTCGACCGCGAGCTGCTCGTCCCAGCGATCGCCCCATTCCGGGCGATGGAAGCGCTTGATCAGGAAAACCAGCGCCAGGATCCTCGGCGGGATGCTGTCGAGCCAGGCGTTGTAGGCGTCGGTGTGGCTGGATGAAGGCGTCAGGAGCTTGATCACCGAACCGAGGCTGCGCTCCATGGAGAGCGGCTTGCGCGTGGGGTCGCGGTCCTCGTGCTCGAAGCCGGGGCGGAAGCGGTTGGTGTAATCGTGCCCAAGGATGCCGCGGACCCATTCCAGGTCGCGGTCGAGAACGTCGATGAACAGCGGGCCGTAGATGACCGCATCCTCGAGCGACTTGGAAATTTCCGATTTGCCGCCGCCGGAGACCGTGCACGGCTTGTGGCAGAACGTGCCTTCGGGCTCGATCCCGACCAGGCGCCAGGACGGCGCGCCCGGATGCCGGCGCATCTCCACCTTGTAGCCGTTGGGCTGCATGTAGATCTTGCCCGGCATGAGGCGGATCTGGCAGGTTCGGCCTTCCTGCTCCCAGGTGATGCTCTGCGCGTTGAGGTCGAAGCGCACGTCCTGCGGAACGTAGACGATGTCGGGATAGTTGAGGTCGAGGGCGTGGCCTTCCGGCATCAGCCGCATGCACTCGCCGTAGCGCGCCAGCAGGTCCTGGAACGAATAGCCCGGCTCGCGCGCCCGGCTGTCGACGCCGTATTCCTCGCCGTGGTTGCGGCACTGAAACAGCAGGGCGCCGCCGGCGTGCTCCTCCTCGGCCAGGCCGTAGAGGTTGGCGGCAAAGCCGATCTGGGTCTTGACCTCTTTCTTGCAATAGCCGAAGTAGTTGTCGGCGAGGATGGTGACCATCACGCCGCTGGCGTCGCGGGCGGTGAGCTTGAACGCCTGACCTTCGTTGTAGCGCTCGTCGGGGGCTTTCCAGCACATGCCCTCGCGGCGCTGGCGCTCGTTCGCATCGTCCCAGTGCGGCAGGCCCAGTTCGCGCTTGGTCAGCGTGACCAGATGCGGGGCGAGCACCACGCAGCCGGTGTGCCCGCTCCAGTGTTCCACGTCAAGCGCGGCGTCGTGTTCCGGCAGATAGGGATTGCCGCCGTTGCCGAAGATGCTCTCGACGAAATCCAGGTTGCTGACCAGGTTGCCGGGCGCGAAGAAGCGGATTTCCATGCTTTTTTCGGGGGCCACGCCGGGAATGGCCGGGCAGACCACCGGACGCAACAACAGCGAGACGAACATGCGCGCGGGCGCGGGCTGGTTGACGGCATAGGGCAGCGTCAGCAGTTCGGCGGGCGGATTGAAGGCGTGCTTGAGCATGCGCGCGAACACTTCGCGCGGCGCCGCCTTCTTGTCGCCGGGGATCGGCAGGCCGCCTTCGCTGACATGAAACAGGCCCTGGGTGGTGCGGCGGTCGCTGGCCGGGTTGTGCAGCACCCCCTGGCGAACCCGGTAGCTGGAAACGATTTCCGAGTGGAACACGTCCGCATCGGCCGGCAGCGACAGCTCGCGCGCCAGCCCCTGGTGGTCGAGGATGAAGCTCTGGCCCGGCAGATGCGGCATCTCGTCCACCCCGGCCAGATAGCGTTCGAGAAAGTCCTGGATGCGCTGGTCGGGCGGACACAGATAGCCAGAAAGCAGCCAGTTCTTGGCGCGGTAGGCCATCAGCAGGTCGTGCGCCACGTCCATGAAGCCGTCGCTTTCCTGCCCATGCACGAAGGGCTGGCCGGATGAAGCCAGCTTCAGGTTGATGTACAGGCGCAGGTTGTCCTGCTCGCGCCGCGCGTCATTCGCCGGGACCGGGCCCGAAATGTCGGTTCTGTTCATGCATGTTTCCTAAATACAGCGCCCGCAATCGCGGGCGCAATCTACAAGCCGACGCCTCGCGCCTCGATTGAACCGGCAATGATAAACGCTTGAGGCCATGCCGGGCCATCCGCGACCGCATGATCCGCCAGGACAGGGGCCAAAATGTCCGAATTCATGATGGCTCGACGCCTGCTCCCCGAAAAAAGGCGGCCACTTCCGGGGTGGCCGCCTTCGACAAGCCGGTTTGCGGCGTTTGCAGGCGTCAGCCGAACAGCCCCTTGAAGAACAGGCGGATGCCGTCCCACACGCGGCGGAAAAAACCGCCCGCCTCGACCGCTTCCAGCGCGACCAGCGGCGCCTGCATGACGGCCTTGCCGTCGGCGCCGACCAGCTCGATGCGGCCCAGCGGCGCCCCGGCGGCGACCGGCGCCGCCACATCGTCTTCGGCCAGCACGACGCGCGTCCGGTACTCGCCGCTCGTCTGCCTGGGCAGCGCGGCGGCGAAATCGGCCGCGAGGCCGGCCCTGACCGTGCGCGCGGCGCCTTTCCAGACGACCACGGTTTGCACCGTCTCACCCTTCCTGAAGAAGGTCTTGCTGTCGAAGAAGTTGAAGCCGTAAGCGAGCAGCCTGGCCGTTTCGGTCGCCCGCGCGGTTTCGCTTTCGGCGCCGAACACCGCGGCGATCAGGCGCTGGCCGTCGCGCTTGCTGGAGGCCACCAGGCAATAGCCGGCTTCCTCGGTGTGGCCGGTTTTCAGTCCGTCGACGGTCGGGTCGCGCCACAGCAGCAGGTTGCGGTTTGGCTGTTTGATGCCGCTCCAGACGAATTCCTTTTCGGCATACAAGGCGTAGTGCTCGGGGTCCTCGATCACGATGGCCCGCGCCAGCCTGGCCATGTCGAGCGCGCTCGAATGGTGGCCTTCGGCCGGCCAGCCGGTGGCGTTGAGGAAATGGGTATCGGCCAGCCCCAGCCGCTTCGCCTCCTGGTTCATCAGCGCAGCGAAAGTGTCCTCGCCGCCCGCCAGATGCTCGGCCAGGGCGATGCTGGCGTCGTTGCCGGACTGCACGATGATGCCGCGCAGCAGATCGCCCACCGCGACCTGGTCGCCGACCCTGACGAACATTTTCGAGCCGCCCATGCGCCAGGCCTTTTCGCTGATGGTGACGAGATCGCTCTCCTTGATCCGGCCTCGCTGAAGTTCAAGCGCGGCGACGTGAGAGGTCATCAGTTTGGTCAGGCTGGCGGGCGGCAGCCGCATGGCACCCTGATGGTCGACCAGGACGGCACCGCTGGCCGCATCCATCAACACCCAGGATTTGGCGGCGAGTTGCGGCGGCGGCGGAACAGCGGCGGCGCACCAGGCGGCCGGCGCGATGAGTACGCCGAAGATCAATACGAGTCGAAGCAGGACATACGAAGGCATCATGGGTTTGCAGACAAGTGGAAAAACGGGATGGACTTTGATCGAGGACTGAAGACACGCTCAATCGCGCGCAAGTTCAGAATAGCATCGCCTGCCCGTATGCGACAGCCTGGCGGCATCGCCCTGTTAAAATCACGTCCTGTCGACGCTGGCGCCGCCTGGCCGCCGCTCGCCACATCATTCCACCCCAACCGGCTTCCTGAACCATGCTCTATCCGCTGCTCCGCTCCGCCCTGTTCTCGCTCGACCCCGAAGACGCGCATCGCTTCACCCTCTCCGGCATCGATATCGCGCACCGGAGCGGCCTGCTGAACCTGTTGCCGCGCGCTGCGGGAAAGCCCGTGCGGGTGATGGGCATCGACTTCCCCAACCCCGTCGGCCTCGCCGCCGGGCTGGACAAGGACGGCGCGCACATCGACGCGCTGGCGGCGCTGGGCTTCGGCTTCATCGAGATCGGCACGGTGACGCCGCGCCCGCAGTCCGGCAACCCGAAGCCGCGCCTGTTCCGGCTGCCCGCGGCCGAAGCCATCATCAACCGCATGGGCTTCAACAACCTCGGCGTCGACAACCTGGTGCGCAATGTTGAAGCGAGCGGATTCAAGGGCGTGCTCGGCATCAACATCGGCAAGAACAAGGACACCCCGAACGAGCAGGCTGTGGACGATTACCTGACCTGCCTCGACAAGGTCTACGCGCACGCCCGTTACGTGACGGTGAACATTTCCTCGCCCAACACGCAGAACCTGCGCGAGCTGCAAAAAGACGAAGCGCTCGACGCGCTGCTTTCGGCGATCAAGCTGCGCCAGTCCGAACTGGAGCAGCAGCACGGCAAATACGTGCCGGTCGCCCTGAAAATCGCGCCCGACCTCGACGACGAGCAGATCGCCGCGATTGCCGCGCTATTGATGATGCACCGCATCGACGCCGTGATCGCCACCAACACCACCATCGCCCGCGACGCCGTCGCCGGCCTACCGAACGCAGCGGAAGCCGGAGGGCTTTCCGGCGCGCCGGTGCGCGCCGCATCCACCCGCGTGATCCAGTCGCTGGCGCACCACCTGAAAAACGAAGTCCCGATCATCGGCGTCGGCGGCATCCTGTCCGGCGCCGACGCCCAGGAAAAAATCGCCGCCGGTGCCTCGCTGGTGCAGCTGTATACCGGGCTGATCTATCGCGGCCCGGCGCTGGTGCGCGAATGCATCCGCGTATTGAATTAAGTAAAACAACACCGCCCAAAACTCAAAACCATCTGGCTGCCAGCCGATGCGCATGGGTAAGGCTTGAACCCGGATTATCCATAAGCGGCGAAGACGGTGCACCGTGCTATTTGGGTGGCCCATCGGGGCTGAAGCCCCTCCCACAGGCGACGACGACCGCGCTTTTGTAGGAGCGGGCTTGCCCGCGATCACAGCAGGCCATCGGAGTTGAAGATCCAGGTTCCAGCGTGCACGGCGCACGCTTCGATCCACAAACCGGCCAAATGGATGATCCGGATTGAAACTTCAAATCCCCAGGGCCGGTACGTCGCCCCAATTCTCCCCCTCCCGCTCCGGCATCAACCCATTCGCTTTTCATGCTGCTTTTTAGCATGATCGTGCTAAAGTTTAGCCATGTCGATTGCAAACGCCCTATTTACGAATAGCCAGGCCCGAGTATTGCGCTGGCTATTCGGCCACCCCGAACGGAGCTTCCACTTGAGCGAGCTGCGCCGTTTGACAAGCCTTGCCAGCGCCTCCCTGCAGCGCGAACTGAACCGGCTGGCCGAGGCGGGGCTGATCCATAGCGAGCGGGTCGGCAACCTGCGCCGCTTTCAGGCAAACCCGCAAAGCCCGGTATTCCACGAACTCATCGCCCTTACCCGCAAGACCCTGGGCATCGAGCCGATGTTGCGCGAAGCCCTGCGTCCACTGGAATCCCGTCTGCGGGCGGCATTTGTTTACGGTTCCGTGGCCAAACAAACCGACACCGCGCAAAGCGATATCGATCTCATGCTCGTAGGCGAGCAACTGCTGCTGTCCGAGGTGCTCGATTTACTGATCCCGCTGGAAACCGAGCTCGGCCGCAAAATCAATCCCGCCTGCTACACTCCGGCGGAGTTCGAGCGTCGTCGCGCCGAGGCTGACTCCTTCGTCAACCGCGTGCTCGCACAACCCATCCTGCCATTGATAGGAAACATCCTTGAGCCTGGCCGCACTGGATAACCTGGCACGAATCGGGCAAATCAAGCCCGAGCCCCGCAATGAAGCGGAAGTCCGGCGCATGCAGGCAATGGCTCGGACCCGCCTGGCGACCTCCGGCTCGACAAGACGCTGGTTCAGCGCCAGATCGACGCGCTGGTGTACGCGCTTTACGGCCTGAGCGACGAGGAAATCCGCATCGTGGAAGCGGCCCAGGCACCGGCATGAGCCGGTGGAACGCGCAGCGGCCCCATCCCGCGCCCCAGAAACAGACCGCTCGGTCGAAGCAATCCAGAGAGGACGCATCGTCATGCACATCGGCATTCCCAAGGAAATAAAGAACCACGAATACCGCGTCGCGCTGACGCCTGAAGGCGCCCGCTTGCTGTCGGAAGCCGGCCATCGGGTCAGCGTCGAATCCGGCGCGGGCGCGGCCGCGGGGTTTGACGACGACGCCTATCGCGCCGTCGGCGCGGTCATCGTGACCACAGCCGCCGAAGCCTGGGCCGCGGATCTGGTGGCCAAGGTGAAGGAACCGCAGCCGGCCGAACTGGCCCACCTGCGCGGCGGACAATTGCTGTTCTGCTACCTGCACCTGGCCGCGGCGCCGGAACTGGCGCGCGAACTGATGGCGCGCGGGGTGACGGCGATTGCCTACGAAACCGTAACCCGGCCTGCTGGCGGCCTGCCGCTTTTGCAGCCGATGTCGGACATCGCCGGACGGCTGGCGCCGCAGATGGGCGCGCTGGGGCTGCACAAGTCGCACGGCGGCAGCGGCAAGCTGATCACCGGGATGCCCGGCGTGCCGCCCGCGCATGTGCTCGTCATCGGCGCCGGCGTGGTCGGCATGAGCGCCACGCGCACGGCGGCGGGGCTGGGGGCGCGCGTCACCCTGATCGACCGTCAGGCCGACAAGCTCGCCCATGCCGAAGCGCTGTTCGGCGCGCAGGTTGAAACGCGTTTTTCCTCGCCCGGAGCAATCGCCGACAGCCTGCCGCAGGCCGATATCGTCATCGGCGCCGCGCAGATTCCCGGCCGCCATGCGCCGCGCCTAATCAGCCGCGAATCGCTGCGGCGGATGCCGCCGGGCTCGGTGCTGGTGGATGTCGCCATCGACCAGGGCGGCATCGCCGAAACCTCGCGCCCGACCACCCACAGCAATCCGTTTTTCGTGGTCGAGGGCATCGTCCACTACTGCGTCACCAACATGCCCGGCGCCGTCGCCCGCACCTCGACCGAGGCGCTCACCCACGCCACCCTGCCCTACGTGCAGGCGCTGGCCGCGAACGGCCTCGCCGCGCTGGATGCCGATGCCGGGTTGAAAGAAGGCCTGCAGGTCCATGCCGGAAAAATCACCCATGCCGGGCTGGCGCAGGATTTGGGGATGGGTTTGTAGATATTGCCTCTCCCGGTTTTCAAGTGGGGGAGAGGTTGCAATCCTCCAGCTTGCTCGATTCCTGTGGGAGGGGTTTCAGCCCCGATGGGTGCGTTGATCGCGGGTGAACCCGCTCCTACAGGGGGAGGTTATGCTTCGCTACCACACCATATCGAATTTGAAGTGGCATCAGACGGCTGGCGCAGTGGCCGGCACCTCCAGCCACTCCCGCCCCAGCACACTCAAATCGGGTGCAAAGCGATACACCAGCGGCACCCCGGAGGGGATCTCCACCCGTTCCATCGCTTCGGCGCTCAGGCCATCCAGGTGCATCACCAGCCCGCGCAGGGTATTGCCGTGACTGATCACCAGCAGACGGCGACCCGCGCGCAGCCGCGGCGCCAGCGTCTCGCGCCAGTACGGCAGGGTGCGCTGCTGGCAGTCGCGCAGGCTTTCGCTGGCGGGCAGATCGCCGGGCGCCAGTTCCGCATAGAGCGGATCGAAACGCGGATGGCGCGGATCGTCCCGATCCAGCGGCGGCGGCGGTTCGTAATAGCCGCGCCACCAGCGGCGCGACATCTCCTCGCCCCAGAGCGCGAAAATTTCGCGTTTGTTCATCCCCTGCAGCGCGCCGTAATGGCGTTCGTTCAAACGCCAGCTGGAAAAGAACGGCGCCTCGGGCGTCCCCATCGCGGCCAGCAGCGCCTCCGCCGTCTGGCGCGTGCGCTGCAGCACCGATCCGTGCACCTCGTCGAAGGCAAACCCTGCCTGCGCCAGCCGCCGCCCTGCCGCGGCCGCCTCGGCCAGGCCGATTTCGGTCAGCGGGATATCGGTCCAGCCGGTGAAGCGGTCGGTGAGATTCCATTCGCTGTGGCCGTGGCGCAGCAGCACCATGCGATCGGCGGCGCTCATTCCGGCGGTTCCGACAGCACTTCGTGCAGATGGTGGCGGTCGCCCCAGGCTTGCAGATGCCAGCCCTGGCCGTCG
>JAUPLV010000208.1 GCA_030836725.1 Pseudomonadota bacterium
GTTCAGAATGGCGTTGAAGATAGCTGTGAGATGCCACTCGGGGGTGACGATGTAGGAATTGGGGAACATGCCTGCGCCCATGAAGTTGGCGATGAAGTAGTGGAGCAACGCCGGGATTGCTTTTGCCAGAACCCACAGGCCAATAAGGGCACAGCCAACAGAAAACCAGCTATCAAAGGCGGCCGCTCGCTCCGCCGGCTGGCTCGGGCCTGAAATCAGGCGCTGGGCGAGCCAAGATGCGGAATACCAAAGGATTGCGGAAAGAGCCAGAACGACAGCGGCTGCGCCGAGCGAATAGACCAGCGCCGAATCGGGGGAGAATTTTTTGGCTTGGACATAGAACCATGGGGCTGTGGTGATGTAGTAACCAATAAGCCAGAGAGCGAACAGACGCACAACAACAACGAATGATTGATTTGGCGACATGTGGGCCTTCTAACGTGATGAAGTAAGGGGCGCGCCGCTTGTCGGCGCGTCCCGCTTGACTGCAAGGTTAGGTTGCTTAGCCACCAAGGCGCGCTCCCACTTCACCCGCGACGCGAAGGAAGACGCCCACGTCAACAGTCGCTGCGATCGAGAGTGCGATTACCGGGGCATAGAACGCCGCCGGGTGCGTGCGGAGGCGAGGCGGCAAACTAAACCGGCACAAGACGAAGACCGAATAGGCGACCCACACGCTCAGCATTCCAATCGACCACCGGAAATTTCCCTCGGGCATTTCGTTAACAAGGAGACTCGATGCCCAGAGAAGCAAGGCTGCGGCCGAGCAAGCAAGAAAGAAGCCGTGGACACCTAGTACCTTACGCCTGAGCTCGGGCCGGATCATTGCAGCAGCGGCAGTGATGATAATGACCGCCGCGACGGGCAAGGAAAACATCGCCATCTGGCGAATACCCTCTGCATCAGGAGTTGGCTTCGTGTACGTTATTACCAATGCGCCACCGTGTGCCAACGCAACAAAGCAGGAAATGCCAACGTTTATCCAAAGCAGCGTCCTTTCGGAAATGCTGTCGATTTTGTTGAGTAACTCGCGCAGGGCTCCGATCATTGCAGCAACCTAACGTGAAATAGCCGTCACGTGACGGAATAAAAGATTATCGGGCATGTCCAGATAATCTGGGGCAAGTGGTAAACTGTTGATCCATATTGATTATTTCGCCCATGGTAACCCGCCATGTCCGATAACCCCGAACACCGGGAAAACCCGTGAAATCAAGAAGGTCAGGCTCACATTGCCCGAATGGGTATGATCCTGCGGTGACATGGTTATCTCCCTTCGCGTGCCGCCTCGAATTGTTCTTGTTCTTCCGCGATGCGAGCCCGTGTGCTTTGCACGGGCAGCTAATGAGACCACGCTACAGGAAAGGGCAAGGCAACGTCAAGCGCACGCAGATGGAACCCGGCCAAATGGGCCGGGATCGGCAGGGCAAGCACGCAGGGCGCAACATCATTGCGCCGAATGAAGACATTCATACGGCGCAACCGCGCATTCGCGGGGTCTTGCAATAACACATTTCTTCAAGCCGGTCGCCACGGGTACGAGACCGCGATAAATTCGTCGGCCGTCGCATCGGCCTGACGCAGGACGCCCGCCAAGGGCCCACCTTGATCTCGCCATGCATGGGAACGACACAGCCTTTTGAGCCACGGCGCATGATGACGTGGCTTCCGGATTGGCGAATCTTCTCGAAACCAGGGTGCTCCAGTGCCCGCACTAAAGCGGCTCCCGGCAATGGCGGGTTTCTGTTTGTATCCTTGAACCGAGGTTTCAGAGCGAGGCGATTTTGCGAATCAAATCGAGCTTTTCTTCTTTCAAGCCTTCGAGCTCTTTGTCGGTGATCCGGCCCTCTCCGAGCAGGCCGCCGAAGACCATGACGAGTTGCGAATAGCGGTAATCGTATTTGCGATCGATCATTTTTCGCTGTTCGGTGAGGAAGTCATGAATCGCCCATATGTCCTCGGGAGTCCCGGCCTTTTCGGCCAGATCCTTGAGTCTGTTCATGAGTGCCGCGTACTCTTTCTTCAAGGCGCCGTCGAATGCGCGTCGTGCGACCTTCTTCTCGGATTCGGACCACATTTCCCGCATTCCTTTACCGCCCCTCTCCGCGTCCCCCCGGCGCCACCCGGTGCTCCACCGCGAACACCGCCGCTTCCACCCGCGAAGACAGGTTCAGCTTGGCGAGGATGTGCCGCACGTGCAGCTTGACGGTGTCGTGGCTGATGTCGAGGGTGCGGGCGATGGCCTTGTTGGATTCGCCGCGCGACAGGTGGGAGAGGATTTCGCGTTCGCGCGGGGTCAGCGCGTCAAGCAGCGAGCCGGCGTCCTGGCCTTTCTGGTCGTACAGCTTGACCAGTTTGGCGGTCATGGCGGGGGCGACGACGGTTTCGCCGCGCTGGGCGCGCAGGATGGCGTCGACCACTTCGTCGGGTTCCATGCTCTTCAACAGATAACCGTTGGCGCCGGCGCGGAGCGCGCGGGCGAGGTCGTCTTCGGCTTCGGACAGGGTGAGGATGAGTATGGGGAGTTTGAAGTCGTCGGCCCGCAGCTGCTGCATCAGGGTGATGCCGTCGGTCCCGGGCATGTTGAGGTCGAGGATCAGCAGGTCGGGTCGATGCGCCTTCAGCAGCATGGGAACCTCGTCCGGATTGCCGGTGAAGGCGGTCACTTCGATGCTGCCGCTTTGTTCGAGCAGTTCGGCCAGGCCCTTGCGGAACAGGGTGTGATCGTCGACGAGGATGATGCGGGTGAGGCTCATGCGGTGCGCTCGCTGTGTTGGTGGGATGCGGCGTGCTGGGGGAAGACGAGGCGGATGACGGTGCCGCCGGCGGGGCGGGATTCCACGCTGAGCTTGCCGTTCAGTTTGGCGGCGCGCTCGCGCATGATGGTGAGGCCGAAGCTCTTGCCCATGGTGGATGATTCGTCGTTCTTCTTCTGTACGCCGACGCCGTCGTCGGCGACGTTGACGATGTACAGGCCGTCTTCCAGGTCGAGGGTGATGACGACATGGCGCGCCCGCGCGTGCTTGGCGATGTTGTAGAGCGATTCCTGGATGATGTGGAAGACCTGTATTTCCTCGTCGGGCGAGAGGTTGACGTCCTGAACCAGGTTGAGGAAGTCGACGTCGGCATTGGCTTTCTTGCGGAAGCTCTTGGCCAGTTCCTGGATCGCCGGCACCAGTCCGCGCGGGTTGATGCGGTCGCGGTACTGGGTGATGAGGTCGCGCAGGTCGGCGTAGGCGAGGTCGACCGCCTCCTCGACGTCGCCAAGATAGCGGTTGGCCTTGGGGTAGTCCTCGTTGCGCATCGCGTCGGAGAGCACGGTGAGCCGCATCTTGGCGTAGGCCAGCGTCTGCGCCAGCGAATCGTGAATCTGGTTGGCCAGCATCTGGCGCTCGTTCATCAGCGAGATGCGCATGTTCTCGCGGGTGAGGCGGGCGTTTTCCAGGGCGATGCCGAGGTGTTCGCTGATCGAGCGGAACAGCAGGCGCACATCCTCGGGGACGGCCTTGCCTTCCTCCAT
>JAUPLV010000080.1 GCA_030836725.1 Pseudomonadota bacterium
TATGATGTGCAGCAGCTTGACCTGCAGGTGCAGCGGCAATTCGCCGATTTCGTCGAGGAAGATCGTGCCTTTTTCCGCTTCCAGGAACAGGCCTTTCCTGGCCTTGTCCGCACCGGTGAAGGCGCCTTTGGTGTGGCCGCACAGTTCGCTTTCCACCAGGTTTTCGGGTATCGCTCCGCAATTCACCGGGATAAACGGCGCATCCGCGCGCAGACTTTTCTGATGGATCAGGCGCGCGGCAACACCCTTGCCCGTGCCGCTTTCGCCGGTAATCAGCACCGTGCTGTCGGTCGGGGCGACCTTGTCGATCAAACGCATCATCGCCCCCATCTGGGGCGAAGAAAATTGGCATACGTTTTCCTTGTCGCCCAGCACCAGGCCGCGCAACACCCGGTTTTCAGCGCGCAGCACGCGCATGTCGGCGACCTTCCCCAGGCGCTGCAGGACCTCCTCGTTGTGAAGGGGTTTGATCATGTAGTCGGCGGCGCCCGCCTTCATGGCTTCGATGGCCGTATCCACCGAAGCGTAGGCGGTGATCATGATGAAGGCGGTATCGATACCGGAGGCGCGCCCCGCCCGAAGCAGCTCGATGCCATTGATATCCGGCATATTGATGTCGCAAAATGCCACGTCCACGTCGCCCCGGGAAAGGATCTCGAGCGCGGCGGCTCCGTTGGCCGCCTGCTGCACCATATAACCCGCCTTGGTCAGAAACGCCGCCAGCACCTGCCGGATCGCCGGCTCATCATCCACCACCAGAATTTGCAAAGAGGGCATGTTTTGTTCGCTTTACGCGGAGGTTTCATTCATCGGCAGGAAAACCTGCACGCGGGTGCCCTTGCCGGGGGCGGACTCGATCTCGATCGTTCCGCCGTGTTCCTTGACAATGGAATAGCACAGCGGCAGCCCCAGACCCGTGCCCTTGCCTGCCGATTTGGTGGTGAAGAATGCATCGAAAGCGCGCGCCGCTGTCGAATCGTCCATGCCATGGCCATTGTCCTCCACGGACAAGCACACCCGGCCGTCGACGACACGGGTTGAAATGACGATCGTCGGGACGCGATTGTCGACGTTTTCCAGCGCATCGACCGCGTTGATGAGCAGGTTCATGATGACCTGAACCAGCTGATCGGCGATCCCGTGAATCGCCGGCAGTTGATCGTCGAGGTTGAATTGCACCTCGACCCGCCGCAATCTTTTGTCGTAATGGATCAGGTTGCCGGTGCTGCGCACCAACCCGTTCAAATCGAGCAACTCAGGATCGGCCAGCCGGGGCGACGCGAACTCGGATATCTCGCGGGTGATCATCGCCAGCCGCTGGATCTGCCTCTGGATCATTCCTGGTTTGCACGCCGCGTTGGGGTGCGCGCAGGCGCCGCTGGTATGGAGGTCGTTCATTTCCTGAACAATGCCGGAAATCGCCGCAATCGGATTCCCGATCTCGTGCGCCACGCCGGCGGCGAGGGCGCCGATCGCCGCCATTTTTTCCTTGTGGAAATACTTCTGGCGCGCAATCATCAACTCGCCGTCGCGCGTATCCAGCATGGTCGCCATGTGGTTGACGGCCGCCATCATTCTGCCCACCTCGTCGTGGCGGCTGATCTCGAGCGGCTTGCCGCGATAACCCTTGACGATATCCAGGGATCGGGTTTGCAGGGTGCTCAAATCCCTGGACAGCCTCGCAAAAAACAGGGTGGCGATCACGCCGAGAACAGCCAGCCCGATCGATCCCAGAAAAATCGCGGTCAGCATCGCCGAATCCGACTGCGCGCGATAGCTCCTGGCCATAGCCTGCTGCGTTTCCCTTGAATGCGCCACGGCAGTGGCCACTTCGGACTTGATCTTACGCAACTCCAGCATGAACAGATGCTGGTTCAGCCGGGTCGGCTCCCGGTCCGCGGCGGCCAGGGCGGCGGCAGCCGCCGACAGGCCCTGGTCGAGCTTGGGTATCGTGACTTCCAGTTCCGCGCGTTTCTCCAGAACCCGCCGAAAGTGCCCATGGATCCGCTGCATCCCGCCCTCGTGAGGCGAACCATTGATCAGGACGGCCTCCATCGCGGTAAGAAACACGGCCGAATCCAGTTCCATCAGCGTGCCCTCGGCCTGGGACAGTCGCTGCATTTCCTCGAATTCAGCCAGCAGCGCCTCTTTCTGATGCCAGACGAAACTGAAAATAAGCACCGCATAGAGCGCCAGGACACCGAAAACCAGGAGCCCCTTGCTCCTGATGGACAAGGGGAATCCCTTCTCCAGCGGCATGGAAAACTTCTCGATCGCCGGCTCCGCCGGGATGGAAGCGTCCGGAACGGCATCCGGATGCATAGTCGTGCTGGCCGCCTCCACCTTATTGCTGGATTTTTTCCGCGGGCTTTGGTTTCGGCGCCGGCGCCACCAGCATGATCTGGATGCGCGCATTCAGGCTGTCCGCCACATAGAGCAGCCCCTGGCTTTCCGCCAGCCCCGCGATATGGTTGAACTGGCCCGGACCGCCGCCGCTGCCGCCGAATGTTCCCACCAGGCCGCCTTCGGCATAGACCTTGATGGTGTTGTCGAAATTGTCGCTGACGAAAACGCGATTGGCGCGATCCACCGCGATCGCGCCCGGTTCGGCCAGCGTTCCCTTGCCGAATGCGTGGCGATAGGCGCCGTTCGCGTCCAGCACCACGACCTGGCGCGTCAGCCGGTCAACCAGATACAGGCCGTCCGGCCCGGTCGCCATCCCCGCAATGCCGAGGTGCGGCTTCTCGCCGCCGCGCGAGTCGATCACCGAAAGCGGCTGCCCCAAGCGGTCAAAAGCCACGATGTGGTCGTGCAATCCATCGGCCACCAGCACGCGCCCGTTCTTGTCGTCCAGCGCGACCGCAACCGGCCGGCTCAGGTTGAGGCTGTCGCTGAAGGTCCGCAGCAGGCGCCCCTCCCGTGTGAACTGCAGCACGCGCCTGCGATTCGGGTCGGTCACGTAGACCGTCATGTCCGGCGCGGCGTAAAGGCCCATCGCGTCGTCGGCGGGCAGATCGGAAAAGGCTGTCAGGGACAGCTGGGCGCGATCATAGCGAAAAATACGCCGCAGGCCCGCATCGAGCAGGTAAACATCGCCATGCACCGCGCCGACGGCGGTGGGCCGCATCAACTGGATATAACCGCCGACGCTCCTGACGCCGAACGGCTGCATCGCCGGGGCGCTGCCGGTCACGGTCAACCAGGGCGACAGCAGTTTTCGCTCGACGGCGTCGCCGGTGGAAGACACGGGCGCGGCGCAGCCGGCCAGCACCAAGCTGGCCGCCAGCGCCATTCTCCTGAGGTAAAAACCCGGCTCAAACTGAATCATCGAACCCCCGCTGCCACATTCCTGGAAATCAACCCATCGCCCTCACCCACAGGAAGGGCTTCGGCCCCGATAGCCCGCAGCCCTTCGCGGCTAAAGCCGCTCCCACAAAATCGCACGGCCATCGTCACCTGTGGGAGGGGCTTCAGCCCCGATAGCGCGCAGCCTCGCGGCTTAAGCCGCTCCTACCCCTACCAGCGCCCCGGCCCCTTGGTCTGCGATCCCCCACGGATTCCCCACTTGGTGGCGGGCTTTCCGGAATGGCATAAATCGCAGTTGTCCGGGCCCCATGCAATCTGGTCATTGTGGCACATGCCACAGAACTTTCCATCGACAATATCCGCCATCAGCACATCGTTCGCGCCGGCCCGCATCTTGAAGCCGAGTTCCGTATGGCAAACCTTGCAGCGGAAACGGATGCGGTGAAACCAGTGCGGAAAAATGACCGGGCGCATCTCCTCCTTCTCCGCCCGCTTGTTCAGAACCACATCCCCGTATTCGGCCATCGCCGGGGTGCAAAACAGCACCAGCAGCATTGCCATCGCGCCGCCTGTCATCTGCCGCAAGCTCATGCCCATTCCCGCCTTCATCGTCCGGCGGCCCGCGGCTGCTCTCTGAGAACACTGTGGCAGCGGTTGCATTCGGTCAGCGGGAAAGCCACCCCCCCGTGACACAAGCCGCAATACTCGCCGCTCAGAATCGCCCACATGTTCACTCCCTTGGTTCCCCCCGCCTTCGTGTCGAACGGTTGCTCGTGACAGTTATCGCAGTCCAGCCACTCGGTATGCACCCGATGGGAGAACCGCACCATGGGCATTTCCCCGGTCCTCGGCATGATCACGTCGCCGTCCAGGATGTTGATCCTGGTTCCCGGCATCAGGTTGGCGCGCGGGTCGATCAGCTTGTGTTCCATCGCCGTAACCCAGTCCACCTGGTTTCCGACCGCGCTGCGCGGCAGATTCGAGAGCGCATCGACCGGTTGCTGCAACTGTTGCAGCCCCGGATTGGATGGATCATGCATCCCGTCCTTCTCCAGCGGTTGCCACTTTCCGACCCATCCCGCCCCCAGGGTGGCCGTTGCCACCGATGCGGCAAAAACAAGTCTTCCGGCTATCCTTCGCCAGGCGGCACGGTGAAACGATTTGAACATGGCGTGTCTCATCCCGGAATATAAATGCCCGCTTCGCGGAAGGCGCGCACCAGCTCCCGCGTCGATTCTTCCAGGAGCCTGACGCCCGAATTGTGATCCCCCCTGGCCCCGCTCTCCTCCGCCCTGGCGCGCAGGCGCGCCGCCTCCTCGATCCGCCTGTTCACGATCTCCTCCCGACCGGCAAAAGTTGCGCGCTGTTCGTTCAACAACAGGTTGACCAGCATTTTATAGGTGTCGTTGTGATCGATTTCATAACGGTATTCTTCTTCCTTGCTGGCGAAATGCAGCGAGCGCACCAGCGTTTCGCCTCCCCGCAGGCCGCCTATGTCGATCTTGAGCATGGCATAGGCCTGGTTGAGCACGTCGCGCCCCTGGGCGAGATGACCGGCCGACGCCATCCCCGCCGCCTCGTGCATGAGCGCCTCGACGGCGTTTCCGATCTCCCGTTCCTCCGCGCCCAGCTTCCTTTCGGCGACGATGCGCCGCTGCGCCGAGAGCAGCGCTTCCACGCTGGCCATCAGGCTGTCGAAATCGCGCTGCCGCCTTTCCCTTTCGGGATCGGCCGCCGCCACTGCCTCGTAAATCCTTTGGGTCGCGCCATCTTTCCGCAAACCCGTTATGTCACTCTTGAGCAGGACATAGGCCTGGTTGAGCACGCCGCGCCCCTGGGCGACCCTTCCGGCCGCCGCCAGGATGCCCGCCTCACGCACCAGCGCCTCGATTTTATCGCCGATAGCCTTTTCCTCCGCGCCCAGTTTCCTTTCGGCGACGATGTGCCGCTGCGCCGAGAGCAGCGCTTCCACGCTGACCTTCAAGCTGTCGAAATCGCGCTGCTGCCTTTCCCTTTCAGGATCCATCGGCACCACTGCCTCGTAAACCCTTTTGGCCGCGCCGTCTTTCCGCAAACCCGTTATGTCAATCTTGAGCAGGACATAGGCCTGGTCGAGCACGCCGCGCCCCTGGGCGACCCTGCCGGTCGCCGCCAGGGTGCCCGCCTCACGCACCAGCGCCTCGATTTTGTCGCCGATAGCCATTTCCTCCGCGCCCAGTTTCCTTTCGGCGACGATGTGCCGCTGCGCCGAGAGCAGCGCTTCCACGCTGACCTTCAGGCTGTCGAAATCGCGCTGCTGCCTTTCCTTGTCGGGATCGGCCGCCGCTGCTGCCTGGTAAATTTTCGGAGCCGCGTCGTCTTCCTGCAGGCTCACCATGTCGAGTTTGAGCATGGCATAGGCCTGGTTGAGCACGTCGCGCCCCTGGACGACCCTGCCGGCCAATTTCAGCCTGGTTGCCTCGCGCACCAGCAGTTCGATCGTGGTGCCGATTTCCTTTTCCTCCGCGCCCAGCTTTCTTTCGGCGACGATGCGCCGCTGCGCCGAGAGCAGGGCTTCGACACTGGCTTTCAGTCTGTCGAAATTCTGCAGCTGCCGTTCCTGCTCGGGACCAACCGACCCGGAAGACCTCCCGGCCACCTTGCCTCCCCGCAGGCCTTCAATGTCGGTCTTGAGCAGGGCGTAGGCCCGGTCGAGCACCTCGCGCCCCTGGGCGACATCGCCGGACGACGCCAGTCCCGCCGCCGCCCGCATCATCGCCTCGACCTTGCTCCCAATCTCCTCTTCTTTCGAGTTTTTCTCCCGGTCAGCCACGATGCGCCGTTGCGCTAAAAGCAGGGCTTCCATGCTGGCCATGCGGTTGTCGAAGTCGCGCTGGCGCTTCTCTTTGCCGATATCGAGCGGCTTCACCGCCTCGAAGAACAATTTGGCGGCGTCGCCCAGCAAGCGCATGCTCAGCGCAAAATCTTCCGCCCGATAGGCGTCCTCCGCCTGATGGATCAGCTCGTGCGCCCGGTTTTGCATTTCCATCAGGTCCGGGCGACCGCTGGTTTCGATCCGCCTGGCTGCCTGGGATTTTTCGACCAGGGTCGACATAAACCCGATCGAACTCAGCACCTGTTCCCTGCTCGCACCGACGCCCGCCTGCCGTTCGGCCAGCATCGACCGCAGATGTTCTCCCCCGACGGGCTGCGGCGGCGTCTGCGCGCCGGCAACAGCCGGAAAGAGGCCGGCGCCGATTGCTGCAAGCAGGATGACCCCGCTCTTCAAGCGAATTCGCATCACGTTGCGGGGCCAAGCCGGCCGCGCGCCCCCGCTTCACGAAAAAACAAACGCATGGCGTGCCTCAGCCGGGAATGAAAACACCCGCCGCACGGATTGCGTGAACGATCTCGTGGGTGGACTCTTCCAGTTTCTTGATGCCCGATTCGAAGTCGCCCTGGGCCGCGAACGCCTCGGCCATGGCGCGCAGCAACATCGCCTGCTTGATGCGGTTCGACACCATCTCATCGAGACCGGCGACGCTTTGACGCTTTTCCTTCAGCAGCAGGTCGATCAGCATGGTGTGGGTATCGTTGCGGTCGATTTCGTAGCGGTACTCCTCCTCCTTGCTGGCGAAATTCAGCGTGCGCACCAGCGTTTCGCCGCCGCGCAGACCCTGGATATCCTTCTTGACCATGACATAAGCCCGGTCCAGCACCACGCGGCCCTGGTCGAGTTTTCCTGCCTCCGCCAGCGCGGCGGACTCACGCATCAGCGCCTCGATCCGGTCGCCGGCTTCCTTTTCCTTCGCCCCCCCCTTTTTTTCCTCGACGATGCGCCTTTGCGCCATCAGCAGGGCCTCGACGCTGGCCATCCGGTTGTCGAAATCCTGGCGTTGCTTGCTTTTTTCCCCGCTGGCCGGGCGTGGGACCGTGCTGGCGCCGGCGTGCGTCCGCACCAGCGTTTCACCGCCGCGGAGACCCTGGATATCCGTCCTGACCAGCACATAAGCCCGGTCGAGAATCTCGCGGCCCTCGGCGATCTTTCCGGCCGAGGCGAGCGCACCCGCCTCGCGCATCAACGCCTCGATCCGGTTGCCGGTTTCGATTTCCTTCGGATCTCCGTTTTTTTCCTTGACGATGCGCCTTTGCGCCATCAGCAGGGCATCGACGCTGGCCATTTGATTGTCGAATTCCTGGCCCTCCTTGCTTTTTTCCTGGACCGACAGGCGCGCCGCCTCGCTCATTTTATTGCTCGCCTCGCGCAGCAGGCGCAGGGCTTGAGGGAAATCGCCCTCCATGTACGTCATGTACGCCTGGAGCAACATTTCGCGCGCCTGATTGCGGGTTTCCAGCAAGGCGCGGTTGCCGCTGGCCTCGATATGCTTGGAAGCCGAGGATTGTTCGATCAGCGACGAAATCGACTCGATCGTTTTCAGAACCTGCTTCTCGTTGCCCGTCACCATGCCTGACTGCCGCTCCAGCATCTTAAGACCGGCCTCGCCGGCTGGGGTTGCCGGCCCCGCTCCGGACGCCGTGTGCGAAAGACAGGCCACGAGTCCTGCGGCCAGGATTTTTTTAATACCCATGCGGTTTTTCATCATCTCTCCCAATCCGTGATCCATGCAAATGCCTACTGCGGCACCACCAGCCCGTAAATTCGCAACACGCTCTGCAGCTTCGCGGTCCCATCCTGCAGGCTTTTGATGGCCGCCGCATGATCTCCGGCAGCCGCCTGTTTTTTCGCGGCATCGAGCGCATCGCGGCTTTGCTGCAAAAAGCGTTCTGCCAGCTGAAGCTTCTGCTCCGAGGGCTTCAATTCCGCCCGCGCGATCGGAATCAATTCGTCGTAGCTATGGTAGCGCCCCATTTCATGCTCGTACTCCTCGGCGGGCGTGTCGAACTTCAGTTCGTAAACAATGATCGATTCCGACTCCATCAGCTTGTTCATCGTGGCGACAATGACCGCATGGGCCTCGGTCAGCATGGCCGTGGCTTCCTTGTACTTGCCGCCGCGCGCCAGTTCCTCGGCGTCCTTGACCGACTGGCCGATCCGGTCCATGTCGGTCTTGATGCACCGCTTCTCCGTCAGCCGGCCGCACAGGCTGGTATAGGATTTCTGGAAAGTGTGTACCTCCTCCAGCAGCGCGTTGTAACGGTTGCGCGCTTCCGTCACCGCCGCCGCCGGGTCGCGCACCGTACGCGAGGCCGTGCCGACCAGCAGGAAGATTTCGTCGAGCAGCTTCGCGGTCGGCTCCAGATTGCCCGCCGCCAGTTCCGCCTCCGCCTTGCCGAGCAGCTTGTTGGCTTGCGCCACCTGCTCCTTCGCTCCGGCGTTGTCGCTCTGCTCGATGCGCTGCATCGACGGGGAATTCTTCGCCAGAAGTTGCCTGGCCAGGGCCAGCTTGCTGGTCAGGTTCTCGCGCGTCAGGGTATCGGCCGGCCCCTTTGCCGCTGTTGCCGCCGCGCCGGGGCTGGCGGGCGGCTCGGCCGCCAGCCCCGGCGTCGCGGCCAGAATCGACACCGCGCACGCCAGACAGCGGATGGAGTGGCTGGCCCGCATCAGGGATTACCCGCCGCAGCCTGTTTTTTCTGGGAATGGCACAGGCGGCATTCCGAGACCGGGAACGCGACCTTGCCATGGCAGACGCCGCATTTCTGCCCGAGCAGAATGGCCGCCATGCTGATCTGGTTGCCACCTTTCTGCGGAATGAAAATAGCGGGGTGGCAGTTGGAGCAGTCCAGCCATTCGGTGTGCTGCTTGTGCGGGTACACCACATTCGGCATCGAGCCCTTCACCTCGCGCACGATATCCAGATCCATGACGATGGCCTGGGCGTCCGGGTCGTTCAGGTCGTGGCGCGGCTTGATTTTCGCCTCGTTGAGCGACTTGACCCAGTCGACGCGATTGCCCGCATTGGATTTGGGCAGCATGGTAAACACGTCCAGCGGCGGCTGCAGCACCAGGGTGCCGTCGTTGGTCGGATCGTGAATCCCGTCCTCCATCGGCGCCAGGTTGCTCTTGGCGGGCGGCTTCAGCAAACGGTTGAACGGGCTGGCGGCGGAACCGGCGATCGTCTGCAGCGGAACGGTCGCGATCGCCTCCGGCGCGGGCGTCGTCTTGCCGGCGGCCCCGGCGTAGGCGGCCCAGAACAGCAGGCCGACGAGGGTGAAACGTGTTGTAAGCGATGGCAATTTCATGTGCGCCTCCTATTTCTTGACCGGCACGGCTGCGGC
>JAUPLV010000209.1 GCA_030836725.1 Pseudomonadota bacterium
CTGGAATTTCAAGCTGGGCCAATGTGTCGCGCAGTTCGTTGCGTTCTTCGCCTTCAATACGGCGCGATACGCCGCCGCCGCGTGGGTTGGTTGGCATCAGCACGACATAGCGGCCAGCCAGCGAGACGTAGGTGGTAAGCGCTGCGCCCTTGTTGCCACGCTCGTCTTTTTCGACCTGGACCAGGAGTTCCTGGCCTTCTTTCAGCGCATCTTGTGGACGGCCATTGCCGGGCAGGCAGGAACGGGCGATTTCCTTGAATGGCAGAAAACCGTGGCGTTCGCAGCCGTAGTCGACAAATGCGGCTTCCAGACTGGGCTCGACGCGGGTGATGACACCCTTGTAGACATTGCCCTTGCGTTGTTCTTTGCTGGCGGACTCGATGTCAAGGTCGACGAGCTTTTGGCCTTCGACGATGGCAACCCGGAGTTCTTCCGCCTGGGTTGCGTTGAATAGCATGCGCTTCATTGTTTACTCCCGCGCGCGTGCATACGGGACAGGCCAGACTGCCGCCTAGAGCGGGCGGCTCATGCGATCACGTGTTGAGTTAGGTGAAATGGCATGGGTTAAAGGGTGTCCTGTTCCTGGAAAGTGTAGCCGGCGAACTTTGTGTCTGGCAGGCCGGGTGGGCTTTCCGGTTCCCGCCGGAGGCTGCGCCTCGGCGTGAACATTTATTTCGTATGCTTGTTGTCGCGTCATTGATAACATCGCTGCTTTGCCAGCTTGCGGGGCGGGTGGTTTCGACTGAACGCGCCAGCTTTAAATGTATGCTGGGCGGCAGGAATCCAGACGGGCCGGGCAGGCGGCGGCCGGTGAGCGTTGTAACCGGCGTGATATCTAAAAATTGTCCGGCAATCATGCCGGGCAAAAAGGTCAGGAAAAAACGGCCTGAACCGGCGGTAGTGTATATGAAAATTAAGGACTTAGAGAAAGATTCGGTCCGGCGACTGAAGATCGACGACAGCGCCGACGGCCAGCGCCTGGACAATTTTTTGATGGCGCGGCTGAAGGGCGTGCCGAAAAGCCGCATCTACAAGCTGGTGCGTGGAGGCGAGGTGCGGATCAACGGCGGTCGCGTCGAGGTCAGCTACCGCCTGAAACTGGGCGACGAGGTGCGCATTCCGCCGGTGCGCGTGGCCGTTCCGGTCATCACTCCCGCCACCCATCTGCCGCAGGGCGGCATCCGCCTGCTGCCGCACATTCTGTACCGCGACGACGCGCTGATCGCGCTGAACAAGCCGTCGGGCATGGCGGTGCACGGCGGCAGCGGCATTTCGCGCGGGGTGATCGAGCAGATGCGGCTGGAACTGCCGGAATGCCGCTATATGGAGCTGGTGCACCGGCTCGACCGCGAAACCTCGGGGGTGCTGCTGATCGCGCTGAAGCGGCGCGCGCTGGTCGGGCTGCACGCCGCGATGCGCGACGGCAAGATCGAAAAGCGCTACCTGACGCTGGTGGCGGGGCGCTGGCCGAACCCGGTGCAGCATGTGAAGCTGCCGCTGCACAAGCGCGTCACCGATGACGGCGAAAAGCGCGTGACGGTGCGCGACGAGGGCCAGACCGCCCACACCATATTCCGCCGCCTGCAAAGTTTCGACGATTTCACCCTGCTGGAAGCGGAACTGAAGACCGGTCGCACCCATCAGATACGCGTCCATACCTCGCATCTTGGTTTTCCGATCGCGGGGGATGACAAATACGGCGACTTCGAGCTCAACAAGCGGCTGGCAAAACAGGGACTGAAGCGCATGTTCCTGCACGCCGCCCAGTTGAGCTTCGAGCATCCCATTTCGGGCGAGCGCATGCTGGTCGAAGCTCCGCTGCCCGCCGAACTGGCTACATTTCTTGAAACCTTGAACCATGCGCCATGATTATTAAACCCAGGCAGTTCGATTTACTGATTTTCGACTGGGACGGCACCCTGATGGATTCCGCCGGGGTGATCGTCGATTCGATCCAGCGCGCCTGCGAGGACATCGGTCTGGCCACGCCGAGCGATCGCGCCTCGCGCCAGATCATCGGCCTGGGGCTGCTCCAGGCGCTGCAAACCCTGCTCCCGGATTTGCCGGAAGACGATTATCCGCGGCTGGTCGAGCGCTATCGCCATCATTATCTGGGCCGTGACGAC
The DNA here is from genome assembly GCA_030836725.1 of Pseudomonadota bacterium. Classification (GTDB taxonomy): domain Bacteria; phylum Pseudomonadota; class Gammaproteobacteria; order Burkholderiales; family Thiobacillaceae; genus Thiobacillus. The sequence goes on from JAUPLV010000209.1 coordinate 2,127, forward strand.
CAGATTCCGCTGTTCGCCGGCGTGAATCGCGCGATCCCGGAACTGCACGCCAGCGGCTTTCAGCTTGCCGTCGCCACCGGCAAGAGCCGTCTCGGCCTGTCTCGCGCGCTCGAGGCCAGCGGCCTCGGCCCCTGGTTTGCCGCCACCCGCTGCGCCGACCAGACGCATTCCAAGCCGCACCCGGCGATGGTGCTGGAACTGATCGACGAACTCGATGCCGATCCGGCCCGCACCCTGGTGATCGGCGACACCAGCCACGATCTGCTGATGGCGTCGAATGCCGGCGTCGCCAGCCTGGGCGTGACCTACGGCGCGCACGAAGCGGACGATCTGCATCCGCACGCACCGCTGGCCCTGATGGACAGTTTCTCCGAGGTGCACGCGTGGTTGAACGCAAACGCCTGATCTGCGCCGCGAGCGATATTGCAGAGCAGGGTCGTGGCGTGCGCTTCGAGTTGATCCGTGCCGGCAAGCCGCAACCGGCGTTCGTGGTGCGCTTCGACGGCCAGCCGCACGCCTTCCTCAACCGCTGCGGTCATCTGCCTCAGGAACTCGACTGGCAGGAAGGCGAATTCTTCGACGACTCGCGGCTATACTTGATCTGCTCCACCCATGGCGCGCTATATCATCCCGCCAGCGGGCAGTGCGTCGGTGGACGCTGCGCCGGAAGCGGCCTGATTCCTGTCCCGGTCGTCGAGCATGACGGACATGTGTACCTATTAGATGTATCTATTAAAAATAGCCTGATGGAAATCCAATGAGCGAACAACAAGAACCGAACTGGGAACGAAGCGTTCTCGAAAAACTGGCGCTTTCCGCGATCCAGGAGCAGCGCCGCAGCCGTCAATGGAGCATCCTGTTCAAGACGCTCGGCTTTTTGTACCTGTTCATCGTGCTGTTCCTGGCGGCCGACTGGTTCCGCTCCGACGGCGTCTCCCTGCCCAAGGCGCATACCGCGCTGATCGATCTGCAGGGCGTGATCGCCGCCGACGAAGCCAGCGCCGACTCGGTGATCGGCAGTCTGCAGGGCGCATTCGACGACAAGAAGACCAAGGGCGTGATCCTGCGCATCAACAGCCCCGGCGGCAGCCCGGTGCAGGCCGGACAGATCTACGACGAGATCAAGCGCCTGCGCGCCAAACATCCGAAAACGCCGCTCTACGTCGTGGTCGACGACATCTGCGCCTCGGGCGGCTATTACGTCGCCGCCGGCGCCGACAAGATTTTCGTCGACAAGGCCAGCATCGTCGGCTCCATCGGCGTGCTCATGGACGGCTTCGGGTTCACCGAAACCATGGAAAAGCTCGGCGTCGAACGCCGCCTGCTCACCGCCGGTGAAAACAAGGGATTCCTTGATCCATTTTCGCCGACCGACCCCAAGC
>JAUPLV010000081.1 GCA_030836725.1 Pseudomonadota bacterium
CGGCTTCGTCCTGCCCCACCACGCGGCTGTGCAGCTTGTCTTCCATGTGCAGGAGCTTGTCGCGCTCACCCTGCAGCATCTTGGAGACGGGTATTCCCGTGGCGCGCGAGACGACTTCGGCGATTTCCTCAGCGCCGACTTCAGTGCGCAGCAGCTTGAACACGGGCTTGGTGTCGGCCGATTCGGCGTGCTTCAGCTGCGCTTCCAGCTGCGGCAGCTTGCCGTACTGGATCTCGGCGACCTTGTCGAGCTTGCCCTGGCGCTGCAGTTCGACCATTTCGCCGCGCAGCTTGTCGATTTCTTCCTTGATGTGCGCGGAGCCCTGCACCTGGGCCTTTTCAGCCTTCCAGATTTCTTCCAGATCGTTGGACTCGCGTTGCAGGGTCAGCAACTCGTCCTCGATGAGTTGCAGGCGTTTCTTGGACGCCTCGTCCTTCTCCTTCTTCACCGCCTCGCGCTCGATTTTCAGCTGGATCATGCGCCGGTCGAGCTTGTCCATCACCTCGGGCTTGGAATCGATCTCCATCTTGACCCGAGCCGCCGCTTCGTCGATCAGGTCGATGGCCTTGTCGGGCAGGAAGCGGTCGGTGATGTAGCGGTGGCTGAGTTCGGCCGCCGCCACGATCGCGGGATCGGTGATGGCGACGCCGTGGTGAAGTTCATAGCGTTCCTGCAGGCCGCGCAGGATGGCGACGGTCGATTCGACGCTGGGCTCGTCGACCAGCACCTTCTGGAAGCGGCGCTCCAGCGCGGCGTCCTTCTCCACGTACTTGCGGTATTCGTCGAGCGTGGTGGCGCCGATGAGATGCAGCTCGCCGCGCGCCAGCGCCGGCTTCAGCATGTTGCCGGCATCCATCGCGCCTTCGGCCTTGCCGGCGCCGACCAGGGTGTGCAGTTCGTCGAGGAACATGATGTAGCGGCCCGGATCCATCGCCAGTTCCTTCAGCACGGCTTTCAGCCGCTCCTCGAATTCGCCGCGGTATTTGGCGCCGGCCAGCAGCGCGGCCAGGTCGAGCACCAGCACCTTCTTGCCTTTCAGGGTTTCCGGCACTTCTTCATTCACAATCCGCTGCGCCAGGCCCTCGACGATGGCGGTCTTGCCGACGCCGGGCTCGCCGATCAGCACCGGGTTGTTCTTGGTGCGGCGCTGCAGGATCTGGATCGAGCGGCGGATTTCGTCGTCGCGCCCGATCACCGGGTCGAGCTTGCCTTCGCGCGCCCGCGCGGTGAGGTCGAGGGTGTATTTGGCGAGCGCCTCGCGCTGGCCTTCGGCTTCCTGCGACTGCACGTTCTCGCCGCCGCGAACGGCCTGGATCGCCTGTTCCAGCGCGGCCTTCTGCGTGCCGTGCTGCTTCAGCAGGCGCCCGGTTTCGCCCTTGTCGTCCAGCGCCGCCAGCAAAAACAGCTCGGAGGCGATGTAGGCGTCGTTGCGCTTCATCGCCTCCTTGTCGGTGAGGTTCAGGAGGTTGTTGAGGTCGCGCGAAATCGCCACTTCGCCGCCCTGACCCTCGACCTTGGGCAGGCGGGTCAGCGCCTGGGTCAGCGCCGCTTTCAGCGCCGGAACCTGGGCGCCGGCGCGCGCCAGGATGGCCGCCGCGCCGCCGCCTTCCTGGTTCAGCAGGGCAAGCAGCAGGTGCTGCGGCTCGATGTAGGCATGGTCGCCGCCGACGGCGAGGCTTTGCGCGTCGGAAAAGGCTTGCTGGAACTGGGTGGTGAGCTTGTCAAAACGCATAAGTGGCCCCGTGCTTAAGGTATATTCGATGTCACCTAAATGATGCCTTCCCAGGCGATTTCAAGCCGCCATGTCTGAATTGAATGTAGATCAGGTGAAGTCCGATGTCGCGCGGGCGCTGGAAGAGGACCTGGCTGGGCCGCGCGGGGGGGGGGCACTCTCTCCCCAACCCTTTTCCGTTGGTGAGACTTCACCCTCTCCCCAACCCTCCCCCCTCAAGGGGGAGGGGGCGGACGATGCGCCGCGCGCGCCCAGGGCGGTTAACGACCTTACCGCCCAGCTCATCCCCGCGGCGCAAACCGCCCACGCTCGCGTGATCACTCGCGAAGCCGCGGTGATCGCCGGCCGGCCATGGTTCGATGCCTGCTTTCGGGCGCTTGACCCCGGTTGTGCCATCGACTGGCGAGTGGGCGAGGGCGACGCGGTCGCGGCCGGCTGCGTGCTGGCCGAGATCAGGGGCAATGCCCGCGCGCTGCTGACCGCCGAGCGCCCGGCGCTGAACTTTCTGCAAACCCTGTCGGCGGTCGCTACCGCCACCCGGCCCTACGTCGAGGCGGTGCGAGGCACCCATGCCGCGATCCTCGATACCCGCAAAACCCTGCCCGGCCTGCGCATCGCCGAGAAATACGCGGTGCGGATCGGCGGCGGACAGAACCAGCGCATCGGGCTGTACGACGGCATCCTGATCAAGGAGAACCACATCGCGGCGGCGGGCGGCATCGCGCAGGTGCTGGAAGCGGCATTCCGGCTGGCGGCCGGCAAGGTCGGCGTGCAGATCGAGGTGGAAAATATCGACGAATTGGAACAGGCGCTTTCCGCGGGCGCGCCGCTGATCCTGCTCGACAACTTCAGCCTCGCCGACATGCGCCACGCGGTGCGGCTGACCCAGGGCCGCGCCCTGCTCGAAGCCTCCGGCAACATCACCCTGGACACGGTGCGGGCGGTGGCCGAAACCGGGGTCGACCGCATTTCCGTTGGCAGCCTCACCAAGCATGTCCGCGCGGTGGATCTGTCGATGCGCATCGAATGATAGAAATCGTTCGCGCGCGCTACGACGACCCGGCGCACGCATCCGCGCTGGTCGAGCTGCTTGATGCCTATGCGCGCGATCCGGCGGGCGGCGGCGAGCCGCTCAGCGATTTCGTGCGCGGCAATCTGGTCGAGGCTTTGGCCGCGCGGCCCTTTGTTTTCAGCGTGCTGGCGTTCGACGGCGACACACCGGTCGGGCTCGTCAACGCCATCGAGGGTTTTTCCACCTTTGCCTGCCGCCCGCTGGTGAATGTTCACGACGTGGCGGTCGCGGCGAGTCATCGCGGCCGCGGCATTGCTTCGCTGCTGTTCGCCGAGGTCGAGACGATCGCCCGGGAGCGCGGTGCCTGCAAGCTCACGCTCGAAGTGCTTGAAGGCAATGCGTCCGCCCGCGCGCTATACCGGCGGCTCGGCTTCGCCGCCTATCAGCTCGACCCGGGCATGGGCCACGCGCAATTCATGCAGAAGTGGCTGGATTGAGACGCGGCTTTTACGCGCATCCCGTCTGCTTCATTGCCGCTGCGCGGCGTTGTGCTGCAGGCGGCGCAGGGTCTGGAATAGCTGCAACCGCGCCGGGCTGATCTCGCCTGCGGTTGCGGCCTCGATCAGCCGGCAGCCCGGCTCATGCTCGTGCTGGCAGTCGCGGAAGCGGCATTGCCCGAGATACGGGCGAAATTCGATGAAAGCGTGCGCCAGGGCATTGGCGTCCATATGCTGCAGCGCGAATTCCTGCAGACCGGGCGAGTCGATCACCGCCGATTCGGCATCCAGCCGATGCAGGCGGGCGTGGGTGGTGGTGTGGCGGCCGCTGTCGAGCGCTTCGGAATACTCGGCGGTGACCACGCCGGCGCCCGGGAACAGGGCGTTGATGAGCGTCGACTTGCCCATTCCGGATTGCCCGATCAGCAGCGTGGTGTGCCGATGCAGGGCAGGGCACAACGGCGCCACATCGGACAGTGCGGACAGCGTGACGAGCGGATAGCCGATCTCGGTGAGCGGACGCAGCCTTTCGAGCGCCGCCGGTGTCTCCGGCAGGTCAGCCTTGTTGAGAATCAGCAGGCTGGCGATGCCCTGGTCTTCCGCCGCGAGGATGCAGCGCTGCACCACTTCCAGCGAAAAACTCGGCCGCGCGGCCACCACCACGGCGAGCTGGGTGACGTTGGCGGCGATGGCCTTGGTCTTGAACGCGTCGGAGCGATAGAGCAGGCTGGCGCGCGGCAGCACCGCCTCGATCACGCCCGCGTCGTGGTCGCGGCGGATTTCGACCTGGTCGCCGCACACCACGCGCAGGTGGCGGCCCTTGACCTGGCAGGGCAGTTCACCGCTGTCGGTCGCGACAATGAAGCGCCGGCTGAATGCGGCGATGACCTGGCCGGTAAGAACGGCCATCCCTAGATGTCAAACAGCATGTCGATCTTGGCCGCGCAGATGAAATCGTTTTCCGACAATCCGCCGATGGCATGGGTCCAGAATTCCACCCGGCAGGTGTTGTAGCCGACGATCAGGTAGGGATGGTGATCCTCGCGGTGCGATACCCACATCACCGCGTTGGTGAAGGCCTGTGTCTGGTAATGGTCCTTGAACTTGAATTCCTTGACGATTTTCTCGCCGTCGCGCTGCCACCCGGACAGGCCCTTGAGCAGCGGCGCGATCTGCGCATCGGTCAGGGGCGCGACGCCGCCTTCGCAGGGCGCGCACTTCTTGCGAACGAGTTCTTCGACAACGGTGCTCATGGTGCAGTCCCTTACTTGAACTTGTAATACTTCTGGTTGAGATAGGCGGCGACATGCGCCTCGTCTTCCGGGAACCAGCCCGCGCCGGTATTGGCGTTGCAGCCGGAGATACGGCCGGCGAGCTGTTGCGCGGTTTTGGTCTTGCGGTCGGGACGGGTGTAGATCTTGCTGCCGTCGCCGCCGAACATGTCGATATGGCAGCTGGTGCAGGATTTGTCGTGCAGGGCCTTGCCCGCCTTGGGGTCGCCCTTGTCGAAGGGCGCGGCGTGGGCCGCCGTGGAAAGCATGGCCGCAGCGATTAAAACGGTCAGGATGTTCATGGCCGGACTCCGTGATTGAAAAGGGTGGCCTGAATTATGGCCGCAAGCCGCGCCTTCCGCCACCACGCCGCGGCCAGGGTCTATGCGAACCACGGTCTATGCGAAAATGCGGTTTGTTCAATTCAGGAAATAGACATGGCGCTCAACCCCACGCATCTGCTCTGGCTCGACATGGAAATGACCGGTCTGTCGCCCGACACCGACCGCATCATCGAAATCGCCATCGTCGTCACCGATGCCGACCTCAACACCGTCGCCGAAGGCCCGGTGCTGGTGGTGCATCAACCCGACGAGGTGATGAATGCCATGGACAACTGGAACAAGGGCACCCATGGCAAGTCCGGGCTGATCGACCGCGTCAAGGCATCGACGCTCTCCGATGCCGATGCCGAGGCGCAGATGCTGGCGTTCGTGAAACAGCACGTCCCGGCCAAAACATCGCCCATGTGCGGCAACTCGATCTGCCAGGACCGCCGTTTCATGGCGCGCTACATGCCGGAACTGGAGGCGTTCTTCCACTACCGCAACCTCGACGTCAGCACCCTGAAGGAACTCGCGAAACGCTGGCGGCCCGGCCTTTCCGAAGCATTCAAAAAGTCAAACAAGCACGAAGCGCTGGCCGATATCTACGAATCCATCGACGAAATGAAGTACTACCGCGAGCACTTCATCCGCGGCGCGTAAAAAACTGCCCGACCCGCGCCGATAGGACCCGATTATTCGGGTTCCAGTCCCGCGTCCGGCGTGCGCTGTACCGGGCGCCGCCCGACCTTGACCCTCAGGTCTAGCGATTGCTGCTTGCGCGCCACCATCAGCTGCGCATCCGCGCCCGGCTTCAGCGCGGCAATCAGGTTGAGCAGCGACGCGGAATCATTGACCGGATTGCCGTTGACGGCGAGCAGGATGTCGCCCGGACGAATGCCGCCGGCATCGGCCGGCCCGCCTTTGAGAACGCCCGCAATCAGCGCACCTTCGGCGGACTTGAGGTTGAAGGATTCGGCCAGTTCGGGGGTGAGGTCCTGGACCTCGATGCCGACCCAGCCGCGTGTCACGCTGCCTTCCTTGATGATTTGTTCCATCACCTGGCGCACGAGGCTCACCGGGATGGCAAAGCCGATGCCTTGCGAGCCGCCGGTGCGCGTATAAATTGCGCTGTTGACCCCGACCAGGTTGCCTGCCGAATCGACCAGGGCGCCGCCCGAGTTGCCGGGATTGATCGCGGCGTCGGTCTGGATGAAGTTCTCGAAAGTGTTGATGCCGAGCTGGGTGCGGCCAAGCGCGCTGATAATGCCGGCGGTGACCGTCTGCCCGACGCCGAACGGGTTGCCCACCGCCAGCACCCAGTCGCCGACCTTGACGCTGTCGGGCTGGGCGAAGGTGATCGCGGGCAGGCCGCTGGCCTCGATTTTCAGAACCGCCAGATCGGTGTCGGGGTCGGCGCCCACCACGCGCGCCGGCAGCGTCCGGCCGTCCGCCAGAGCAATCTGGATTTCGTCGGCGGCCTCGACCACATGGTGGTTGGTGAGGATGTAGCCGTTGGCCGTGACGATCACGCCGGAGCCGAGGTTGGAGGCCTGGCGCGGGCGAGGATCCAGACGGTCACCGAAGAAATAGCGAAAGATCGGGTCCTGCAGCGCGGGGTGAGACGGGCTGCGCGCCTTTTGCTGGGTGAAGACGTTGACCACCGACGGAATGACTTTTTGCGCCGCGGGGGCGAAGGAGTCGGTGCCCGGCAAGCCGCCGCCGACCGGTTGCTGAGCCTGCTGAATGGTGAGGTTGTGCTGCTGGGGTTGCCAGTGAAGTACATCCGGCCTGAACAGGAGGATGATAAACAGCACGCCCAGGGCCACTGTCGTGGATTGGGCGAAGAGCAACCAGAGTTTGTGCATTTTGATTAAATTCATGGACTTGGCGTGATTCTGCCACGTGGAGATTATAAACCAGTGAAGGCGGACTTTACGTCGTCGCTATGCCGGGCTTCCAGTAAGGGCATCAAATTGGTTAGAATGGCGCCTCCTAGAAAAACGTTCAGGTTAGAGAAACATGGGCCAGGAAGTCGATGGGCAACAAAAAGTGGATAAAAGCAAGCGAAAATTCCTGATCGCTGCGACCGGCGCCGTTGGCGGCGTCGCGGTGGCGGGAGTGGCCGTGCCGCTGGTGATGAGCATGCTGCCGAGCGCTCGCGCCAAGGCAGCCGGCGCGCCGGTGGAAGTGGACATCAGCAAGGTCGAACCGGGCATGTTGCTGACGGTCGAGTGGCGCGGCAAGCCGGTCTGGATCGTCAACCGCACGCCGGAGATGCTCGACCTGATGGCCAAGCACGATGACCAGCTGGCCGATGCCAAAAGCGAAATGCCGCAGCAGCCCGAGTACTGCACCAACGCACACCGCTCGATCAAGCCTGAGCTCCTGGTGGCGGTCGGCATCTGCACCCACCTCGGTTGCTCGCCCACCTTCCGCAAGGAAATCGGCGCGGCCGATCTGGGCGCCGACTGGCCGGGCGGATTCTTCTGCCCCTGCCATGGTTCGCGTTTCGACCTTGCCGGCCGCGTGTTCAAGGGCGCTCCGGCCCCGACCAATCTGGTGATTCCGCCTCATCAATACCTCAGCGACGCCAAACTGCTGATCGGTGTAGACGCAAAAGGAGCTTAAATAAATGTCTGCCCTGCAAAAAGTGATGGGTTGGGTCGATGACCGTTTCCCCCTCACCGCCACCTACAAAGCGCATCTGTCCGAGTACTATGCGCCCAAGAACTTCAATTTCTGGTACTTCTTCGGCTCGCTGGCGTTGCTGGTGCTGGTGTTGCAGATCGTCACCGGCATTTTCCTCACCATGAACTACAAGCCGGATGCGGAGCTTGCCTTCCTGTCCGTCGAGTACATCATGCGCGACGTCGAATGGGGCTGGCTGATCCGCTACATGCACTCCACCGGCGCCTCGATGTTCTTTGTCGTCGTCTATCTGCACATGTTCCGGGGCCTGATGTACGGTTCCTACCGCAAGCCGCGCGAACTGATCTGGATTTTCGGCGTGCTGATCTATCTGGCGCTGATGGCCGAAGCCTTCCTCGGCTACCTGCTGCCGTGGGGCCAGATGTCGTTCTGGGGCGCCCAGGTGATCGTCAACCTGTTCGCCGCCGTGCCCTTCATCGGTGAAGACCTGTCGATCTGGATTCGCGGCGACTACGTGATTTCCGACGCTACGCTGAACCGTTTCTTCGCCTTCCACGTCATCGCCCTGCCACTGGTGCTGATTGCGCTGGTCGCGGTGCACCTGGTGGCGCTGCATGAAGTCGGATCGAACAACCCCGACGGCGTCGAGATCAAGAAGCACAAAGACCCCGTCACGCATATCCCGCTCGATGGCATTCCCTTCCATCCGTACTACACGGTGAAGGACATCGTCGGCGTGATCGTGTTCCTGATGGTGTTCTCGGCGATCATGTTCTTCGCTCCGGAAATGGGCGGCTACTTCCTCGAAGCCAACAACTTCGTCCCGGCCGACCCGCTGCAGACGCCGCTGCACATTGCGCCGCTGTGGTACTTCACCCCGTTCTACGCGATCCTGCGTGCGGTGCCGCCGCTGTTCGGCTCGCAGTTCCCCGGCGTGGTGGCGATGGGCATGTCGATCGTGCTGATGTTCTTCCTGCCGTGGCTCGATCGCGGCAAGGTCAAGTCGATCCGCTATCGCGGCCCGATCTACAAGATCATGCTGGCCCTGTTCATCGTGTCCTTCGTCGGACTCGGCTACCTTGGCCTGCTGCCAGTGACCCCTGTGGCGACCATTCTTGCCCAGATATTCTCAGTGATTTACTTCCTGTTTTTCCTGTTGATGCCCTGGTACACATCGATTGACAAAACCAAACCGGAACCGGAAAGGGTGACTGGCTAAATGAAACGCTTGAAGAACTTTCTTTTCCTGCTGGCGGCAGCTCCTGTCTTCGCCTTCGCGGCTGGCGCCACTGTTCACCTGGACAAGGCGCCGGTCAACCTGGACGATCAGGAATCCCTGCAGCGCGGCGCTCGCGCGTTCGTGAACTACTGCCTGAACTGCCACAGCGCAGCCGCAATGCGCTATACGCGGATGCAGGACCTGGGCCTGACCGAAGAGCAGATCAAGGACAACCTGATGTTCGCGGCCGAGAAGCCGGGCGAAACCATGAAGGCGACCATGAGCAAGGCCGACGGCAAGGTCTGGTTCGGCGCCTCGCCGCCCGATCTCAGCGTCATCTCCCGTTCGCGCGGCGCCGACTGGCTGTACACCTACCTGCGCGGCTTCTACCGCGACGATACCCGTGCCACAGGCTGGAACAACACGGTATTCGACAAGGTGGGCATGCCGCACGTGATGTGGAGCCTGCAGGGTGAAATGGCGCCTCGCTACAAGAAGGTGGGCGAGCATGAAGTGATCGATCGGCTCGAACTGGTCAAGCCCGGCAGCATGTCGCTGGTCGAGTACGACGCCATGGTCGGCGATCTGGTCAACTATCTGGTTTGGATGGGCGAACCCGCCCAGGTCCAGCGCAAGCAGCTCGGTATCATCGTGCTGATTTTCCTGTCCGTATTCTTTGTCGTGGCCTACTATCTGAAGAAAGAATTCTGGAAAGACATCC
>JAUPLV010000210.1 GCA_030836725.1 Pseudomonadota bacterium
TTCACCCATGACCCTGGCTTGACCGCGACCGCCAGCTGCACCTCGGCCATCACCTACATCGATGGCGATGAAGGCCTGCTGTATTACCGCGGCTATCCCATCGAGGAACTGGCCTACAAGTCGGACTACCTGGAGGTCTGCTACCTGCTGCTGCACGGCGAGCTGCCCACGGTTGAGCAGAAGGCGTCATTCGAGGAATCGATCCGCCGCCACACCATGCTGCACGACCAGATCGGTACCGTGTTCCGCGGTTTTCGCCGCGACGCGCATCCGATGGCGGTGATGATCGGTGTGACCGGCGCCATGTCGGCCTTTTATTACACCGACAAGGAGAATTTCGATCCTGGCTACCGCGAACTCATCGCGCACCGGCTGATTGCCAAGGTGCCGACGGTGGCCGCCTGGTCCTACAAGTACAACGAAGGCCAGCCATTCACTTATCCGCAGAACCGGCTGTCGTATGCCGAGAACTTCATGCACATGATGTTCTCCAATCCGTGCGAGCCGTACGAGCCCAATCCGGTGCTGGCGCGCGCGCTCGACCGCATTTTCATCCTGCATGCCGACCACGAGCAGAATGCCTCGACCTCGACCGTGCGCCTGGCCGGCTCAAGCGGCGCCAATCCCTTCGCCTGCATGGCCAGCGGCATGGCTTCGCTGTGGGGGCCGCTGCACGGCGGCGCCAACGAGGCGGTGCTGCGGATGCTGGAGGAGATGGACGATGTCTCGAAAATTCCCGGCTTCATCAAGCGCGCCAAGGACAAGTCCGATCCGTTCCGGCTGATGGGCTTCGGTCACCGCATCTACAAGAACATGGACCCGCGCGCCGCGATCATCCGGAAGACCTGTTACGAGGTGCTGGACGAGCTCGGCCTGCGCGACGACCCGCAGTTCAAGATCGCGCTCGAACTTGAACGCATCGCGCTGGAAGACGACTACTTCATCGCCAAGAAGCTCTATCCAAACGTCGACTTCTATTCCGGCATCATCTTCCGCGCCATGGGGATTCCCACCAGCATGTTCACCGCGATCTTCGCGCTTGCTCGCACCGCCGGCTGGGTGGCGCAGTGGCACGAAATGCTGTCCGATCCAGCGCACAAGATCGGCCGTCCGCGCCAGCTCTACACCGGTTCGGCGCGGCGCGAATTCGTGCCGCTGGACCAGCGCGGGGCGTAACGCCTTCGCGAGACAGGCGACCGATCAGCATGAGCGCATCCGACTGGCGTCCGACTTCCCCCCTGTATGCCGGCAACGCGGCGTATCTGGAACAGTTCGGCGATGACGCGCTCTCACCCTGGCTGGCGCAACCGCTGCCGGGCGAGAAGACCTGCTCGGACGCAGCCCAGGTCGCGGTGCTGCGGCTGATCAACGCCTACCGTTACCTCGGCGTGCGCAAGGCCGACCTGGATCCCCTGCGGCGTTTCGAGCCGCCGCCCACGCCCGAACTCGATCCCGCGCACTATGGGCTGACCGAGGCGGACCTGACCCGCGAATTCGAGACCGGCTCGTTGTTCGGTGTCGCACGGAGCACGCTGAACGACATCCTGCAACAGCTCAATGCGGCGTATTGCGGCCATGTCGGCGTCGAATACATGCATATCACCGACGTGGCGCGCAAACGCTGGCTGCAGGAACGCATCGAGTCGGCGCAGGGACGCTACGGCGTATCCACCGACCTGAAAAAGCGATTGCTGAGACGATTGACCGATGCCGAGACGCTGGAGAAATTTCTCCACACGCGGCATGTCGGGCAAAAACGCTTTTCGCTTGAAGGCGGCGAAAGCCTGATTCCGCTGCTCGACCAGGTGATCGCGCGCAGCGCCCGCCACGGCGCCAAGGAAATCGTGATCGGCATGGCGCATCGCGGCCGGATCAACGTGCTGGTCAATATCATGGGACGCACCATCGGGAGCCTTTACGAAGAGCCGCCCAATGGGGCGCCTGGCTCGCCGCTGTCGGGCGACGTCAAATATCATCAGGGTTTTTCCACCGACATCGCCACGGAATTCGGCCCGGTGCACGTGGCGCTGGCGTTCAACCCCTCGCACCTCGAAATCGTGCACCCAGTGGTGCGCGGTTCGGTGCGCGCGCGCCAGGACCGGCGCGGCGACGTGCTCGGCTACGAAGTGGTGCCGGTGATCCTGCACGGCGATGCCGCGCTGTCGGGACAGGGCGTGGTGATGGAAAGCCTCAACATGTCGCAGACGCGCGGCTTCCGCAATCGCGGCGCGATCCACATCGTCGTCAACAACCAGATCGGCTTCACCACCTCCGACCCGCGCGATGTGCGCTCGACGCTGTATTGCACCGACGTGGCGAAGATGATCGAGGCGCCGGTGCTGCACGTCAACGGCGACGACCCCGAGGCGGTGGCCTTCGCGGTGCGGACGGCGGTCGATTACCGCTATACCTTCCACAAGAACTGCTTCATCGATCTGGTGTGCTACCGCCGCCATGGCCACAACGAGCAGGACGAGCCGCTCGCCACGCAGCCGCTGATGTACCGCCGCATCCAGGCCCACCCCAGCACGCGCATCCTGTACGCGCAGCGCCTGGTCGACGAGGGCGTGCTGACGCAGGCGCAGGCCGATGACATGGTGGACCTCTGCCGCGAGCGGCTGGAGCATGACACGTCGCTGAGCCCGCCCGCATCGTCCGATTTCAAGGAAATCTTCAGCATGGACTGGGGTCGCTTCAAGGGCGTCCACATCCTGGAGGCGCCGACTGGGGTGCCGGCTGCGCGGCTGGATTTCCTGGGAGAGCGCATCACCACCCTGCAGCACGAAATCGAACTGCATCCGCGGGTACGGAAGGTGCTCGACGACCGCCGCAAAATGCGCGCGGGCGAACTGCCGGTGGACTGGGGCTACGCAGAGACGCTGGCCTACGCCAGCCTGCTCGACGCCGGCCACAACGTGCGGGTGTCGGGCCAGGATTCGGCGCGCGGCACCTTCTTCCACCGCCACGCGGTGTGGCATGACCAGAAGCGCGAACGCCGCCAGAGCGGCGTCTATGTTCCGCTCGAACACATCCACGAGCGCCAGGGCGACTTCACCATCATCGATTCGCTGCTGTCGGAGGAGGCGGTGCTGGCATTCGAATACGGCTACGCCACCGCCGACCCCGACACGCTGGTGGTGTGGGAGGCGCAGTTCGGCGACTTCGCCAACGGCGCGCAGGTGGTGATCGACCAGTTCATCGCCAGCGGCGAGGCCAAGTGGGGGCGGCTGTGCGGGCTCACGCTGCTGCTGCCGCACGGGTTCGAGGGGCAGGGGCCGGAGCATTCCTCGGCCCGGCTCGAACGCTTTTTGCAGCTGTGCGCGCAGGACAACATCCAGGTCTGCGTGCCGACCCTGCCGGCACAGATGTTCCATCTGCTGCGCCGGCAGATCGTGCGCCCGCAACGCAAACCGCTGGTGATCATGAGTCCGAAGAGCCTGCTGCGGCACCCGGCATCCTCCTCGTCGCTGGCGGAGTTGAGAGATCGGAAGAG
>JAUPLV010000211.1 GCA_030836725.1 Pseudomonadota bacterium
AATTCAAGGCAGGGTTCTATCCTACTTCGCCAACACGGCCGGCAAGGCCGGCGGACTTTTGCCCGCCGGCGCGCCGGCGCAGGCCGCAATACCCTTGAACGAGCCGGAGCGCGAAGAATACCCGGCCTGCAACACCCTCCTGCTCGGCACGGTATTGGCCGACAAACTGGCGCTGGATTTTGGCGGCGGCGATTTGAACGGGGGCCGTGGCGATGTCATTGGCGTGGTGTGCAAACCGCATCCGCTGCACCCAGGGCAAACCCTTGTGGCCCTGTTTCACGACCTGAAAGAGCCACAGGGCGAAGCTGACGAAAACAAAAAAGGTTTCGTGTTCGCCGTCGTCGATGTTGCGCGTAAAAAGATTCACCGCCTGTATCGCGACACCATCGAGGAAGATGCCTCCACCCGCATCGGCGACTACAGCTTGCGCATCGACACCGCCCGCTACAATCTGGCCCCGGGCGTGCGCGCTTTGGGCGTGCGCATGAACATAGGCTACAGCCCCAGGTGCGCCGAGGGCGGCGAGAGCAATTATCTGACGCTGTTTGTCGAAGAAGGCAAACGCCTCAAACCGATACTGAAGAATCAGCCGATGAGTTCGTGGAGCATCATCGAGGGCAGCAATAATTGCGGCTACGGCGAGACCGATTTCACCGTAGACAATGTGGAATTCAGCCTGGCCGTGTCGGATACCTCGACCCAGGGATGGCGCGATCTGGATCTGGTCGCACATCATCGGATCGAGAAAGTGCGCGCCGCTTCCGATACCCCGATTGAACAACAGGCGACGAAACAGGCCGTGGGGAAATTCCGCGCCAATGGAAAAAAACTATGGCTGGACACGCAGCCGGCCCGCGCAAGGCCCACGCCGTAGGGCGTCAACAAGCGAAGCGCATTGCGCCGCTTGGAACCGCCATCGAATTACCGATCTGGCCGCCGCCCTCGCCGAACGATGCGTCGAACTCAATCATCGTCCAGGCAAGCGGAGTTGAACGGCATCAAGCAAGCGCCAGGGGGCTACCGGGCCGACTGCCGCGCGCGCAGCACCTTGATCTGGAACAGGGTGTTGCGCTCGTCCTCCTCCAGCGCGGCGCGGATGTGCCGCACCGTCGCCTGGTAGCGCGGGATGATGTTGTACTTCAGCGCGTTGACCCGCTTCTGCGTCTTGCGGCTGGCGGCCAGCAGACGCCACAGCGCATTTTCCGCCTCGCCCAGACGCGCCAGCGTCACCGTCAGTTCGCGCAGGCGCAGGCGCGCTTCGTCGAAGCTGACATCGGTCCACATCAGTCCAACCGGCTGCAACGGCAACGGCTCGGCGGTCAGGCTGGGGTATTCGACGCCGACACTGGAGCGCGCCACCACCCTGATCGCCACCGCCGGCTTGAGGCCGACCGAAGCCTGATGCAGCATCTGTCCGCCCATGCGCATCTGCACGATGCCGAGCCAGTGATAGGCCTCGGCAAGTTCGCGCTGGGTTTGCGCGCGAAGTTCGCGGTATTGCGCCAGCCGCTCGTACACCAGGCGGGTCAGCAGGTCGCGCTTTTTCTCCAGCATCTGCCGGCCCTGCTCCAGAAAACGCGCCTGCCGGCCGACCTGGAGCAGCGCGCTTTTGGTGGGGGGAACGGACAGGCGCTTTTTCATGCCTTTATGCCCTTGTGATACTTCGCCAGTTCGTCCTCGGATACCCGGATCAGGGATTCCGGCGGCAGCATCGACAGCAGGTCCCAGGCGAGGTTGAGCGTCTCGTGGATGCTGCGCTCCTCGTCCTCGCCCTGACCGATGAAGCGGCGCTCGAAGGCTTCGGCAAATTCGAGGGTGCGGCGGTCGGCATCGGACAATTCCTCGGCCCCGATGATGGCGGCGAGTCCGCGCACTTCCAGCGCCTTGGCATAGCTGGCGAACAGTTGGCTGGCGACGTGCGGGTGGTCCTCGCGGGTGAAGTTCTTGCCGACGCCGTCCTTCATCAATCGCGACAGCGACGGCAGCACGGTCACCGGCGGATACACCCCCTGGTTGGCCAACTCGCGCCCGAGCACGATCTGGCCTTCGGTGATGTAGCCGGTGAGGTCGGGGATCGGGTGGGTGATGTCGTCGGACGGCATCGACAGCACCGGAATCATGGTGATCGAGCCGCGCCGGTTCTTGATGCGCCCTGCCCGCTCGTAGATCTCGGCGAGGTCGGAATAGAGATAACCGGGATAGCCCTTGCGCGCCGGCACGTCGCCGCGCAGCACCGCGACTTCCCTTAAGGCTTCTGCGTAGGCGGTCATGTCGGTCATCACCACCAGCACGTGGCAATCGAGGTCGAACGCCAGGTACTCGGCGGCGGTGAGCGCCGCGCGCGGGGTGAGCAGGCGTTCAATCACCGGTTCGTCGGCGAGGTTGAGGAACATCACCACCTTGTTCAGCACCCCGCTTTCCTCGAAGCTTTCCTGGAAGAAGCGCGCGTCGGCATGCGAGGCGCCGAAGGCGGCGAACACGATCACGAACTCGGCGGCCTCCTCGCCCAGCAGCCTGGCCTGGCGCACGATCTGCGCCGCCACCCGGTTGTGCGGCAGGCCACCGCCGGAAAAGATCGGCAGCTTCTGCCCGCGCGTCAGCGAGTTCATGCCGTCGATGGCGGAAATGCCGGTCTGGATGAATTCGCGCGGATAGGCGCGCGCCGCCGGGTTGAGCGGCTCGCCGTTGACGTCGCGGCGGTCGGCGGAAACGATCGGCGGGCGGCCGTCGCGCGGCATCCCGGAACCATTGAACACGCGGCCGAGGATGTCGCGCGACAGCGGCAGCTTGAACGGCTCGTCGAGGAAGCGCACCCAGGTGCGTTCCAGATCGAGTTCGTCGGTGCCTTCGAATACTTCCACCAGCACCGCATCGTCGGCGGTGCGGATCACCAGTCCGGAGCGGATGCGGCCGGCATGGTCGCGCAGTTGAACGCGTGAGCCGGCCGCCACGCCGGGTACGCCGCCCATGACGACGAGGCCGCCCTGGGCGGAGGTGGCGGTACGGAATTCGATGTTTTTCATGGGGTGGCCTCACCCTCTCCCCCGGCCCCTCCCCCCTTATGTCCCGTAGGGACGGTATCCCTTGGGGCAAGGGGGAGGGGAGTAAGGCCGGCTTGCGGATTATCGGTGTCATCATCTTCACACCGGAGAGCAATACAAGCCCCTCTCCCTTGAGGGGAGAGGGGTTGGGGATAACCAGCGACTTGCCCGCCTGCGGGCTTAGTCGAATGGCTAGTAGCTCCATCAGAGGGTGAAGCTTCAGCAAAAATCCCGGCCACTCGGCCAATATCTTCCAGCACCCCCTCCAGATTCCCCATCACGTCATTGTTCCAATACCGCAGCACGCCATACCCCTCCGATTTCAACCAGGCATCGCGAACCTCGTCATACCCGGCTCGTTCCTGATGCTGCCCGCCGTCCAGTTCCACGATCAGCTTTTTCTCCGGACAGAGAAAATCCACCACATAGGCGCCGATGGGT
>JAUPLV010000082.1 GCA_030836725.1 Pseudomonadota bacterium
GTGAAGCGCGGCCACGGCATCGATGGCCAGCATGACGGTTATCAGCTGCATAACCTGCTGGCCAGCTACATGCATCGCCGCGGCACGGGCGCGCAGGGCTGGATCGCGCCGTTTTTGAAACAGGTGCGCACGCGCAAGGCGCGCGCCGCCGACTAATTTTCGTGAGGACATGCCCATGATCAAGATCACCGACGCCGCCGCGGCACAGATTCGCGCCGCCAACAACAACCCTGACGTATTCGAGATGATCCTGCGCGTCGCCGCCTATCAGGAAGACAGCGGCGACGTGAACTACGGCATGGGTTTCGACACCGAGCGCGCGGAAGACGAACACCTCATCGTCAACGGCATCCAGCTCCTGATCGCGCCGCAGAGCACGCCGTACCTGCAGGGCGTCACCCTCGATTTCGTCGAAATGAGTCCGGGCGACATGCGCTTCATTTTCATTCCGCCGTATTCCGCCGAACCCGATACGGGCTCCGACGAAGCCACGCCCGCCGAGTAAATCCCATGAATTACCTGCCCATTTTCCTCGATCTGCGCGACCGCCACTGTCTGCTGGTGGGCGGCTCCGAAACCGCCGCACGCAAGGCCGAGCTGCTGCTGCGCGCCGGCGCCCATGTCGATGTCGCCGCGCCGGCGCTGCACGAGGGCTTTGCGCGCTTGCCGCATGCCGATCGTTTGCAGCGGGTCGCGGATGCGTTCAGCCCCGAACAGCTCGACGGCAAGGATGCCGTGATCGTGGTCGAGGAAGATGCGGCGGCCGCCCAGCGAATCGCCGATGCGGCGCGGGCGCGGCATATCCCGGTCAACGTGGCGGACAAGCCGGCGCTGTGCAGCTTCATCCTGCCGTCCATCATCGACCGCTCGCCGATCATGGTCGCGGTCTCCAGCGGCGGCGAATCGCCGGTGCTGGCGCGCATGCTGCGCGCCCGCCTGGAAACGATGATCCCCGCCGCCTACGGCCGCCTCGGCGCGCTGGCCTCGCGCTACAAGGAACGCGTCCGCGACGCGATCAAGCCGCAACAGCGCCGCGCCTTCTGGGAAAACGTGTTTCTCTCGCCGGTCGCCGAAATGGTGTTTTCCGGGCGCGACGCCGAGGCCGAGAGGCAACTCGCGGACATGATCGAGGCGGGGGCCGAAGGCGACATCAGCCACGGCGAGGTGTATCTGGTCGGGGCCGGTCCCGGCAACCCCGACCTGTTGACGTTCCGCGCGCTGAGGCTGATGCAGCAGGCCGATGTCCTGGTGTACGACCGCCTCGTTTCGCAGCCGATCCTCGACATGTGCCGGCGCGATGCCGACCGCGTCTATGTCGGCAAGGAACGCGACGACCACGCCGTGCCGCAGGAGGAAATCAACCTCATGCTGGTGCGCCTGGCCAAGGAGGGCAAGCGCGTGCTGCGCCTGAAGGGCGGCGACCCCTTCATCTTCGGCCGCGGCGGCGAGGAAATCGAGACTCTGGTCGAGCACGGCGTGCCGTTCCAGGTGGTGCCTGGCATCACCGCCGCCGCCGGCGTGGCGTCCTACGCGGGCATTCCGCTGACCCATCGCGATTACGCGCAGTCGGTCGTCTTCGTCACCGGTCATCTGAAGGAAAACACCTTCAACATGAACTGGGAAGGCATCGCGCGGAAAGATCAGACCATCGTCATCTACATGGGACTGAAAGGCCTGCCGATGCTGTGCGAGCAGTTGATCAAGCACGGACTGACGGCCGACACCCCCGCGGCAATCATCCAGCATGGCACTCTGCCCACCCAGCGCGTCATTACCGGCGACCTCGCCACTTTGCCGGCGCTGGCGGCGGAGGCCAAGCTCAAGGCCCCCACGCTCATCATCGTCGGCAGCGTCGTCAAGCTGCGCGAGAAGCTCGGCTGGTATCAGCCTGAACTGCACAGCGGGCAGGCGCAGCACACCCCGCTGGAAACACCGGATCACCTGCGCTGACGAGACGATAAGCGGCGTCGTGCGCCGTCCGGACATGGCCGGCGTCTGCCGGTGACGGATGCCGCCACGTCCGGGTCGGCAAGCCTCGCAACTCCAGCAACCCCACGAACAAGATACGCCGCGCCTTGGCGCGTTGCCTCGCTGCGTGCATGCCGCCTGTCTGCTAGATTCAGTACATGAACTAACATCTTTGATGGGGTCAGGCGGTATCCGTGGAAGAACCGGTTGGCAACACAACGCTGGACTTTGTCTACAATATGGGATGAGTTTGTCCTGTAAATGCCTGCCATGACTACTACGCTCCACCCGCAAGGGGTAGGCCGTGGTTCTAAAGACGCTAAAGCGTCAAGAACCACGCTCACCATCGACGGCAACGAGGCCGTTGCGCGCATTGCGTACCTCTGCAATGAGGTGATCGCCATCTACCCGATCACGCCCGCGTCAAGCATGGGCGAGTGGGCCGACGAATGGGCGTCGCAGGGCAGGGCCAACCTGTGGGGCGCGGTCCCGAAAATCATCGAGATGCAGTCGGAAGCCGGCGCCGCCGGCGCGCTGCACGGCGCGCTCACCTCCGGCGCGCTGGCGACCAGCTTCACCGCCAGCCAGGGTCTGCTGCTGATGATTCCCAACCTCTACAAGATCGCCGGCGAACTGACGCCGTTCGTGCTGCACGTGGCTGCGCGCGCGGTGGCCACGCACGCGCTGTCGATCTTCGGCGACCAGTCCGACGTCATGGCCTGCCGTGCTACCGGCTGCGCGCTGCTCGCCGCCAATTCGCCGCAGGAGGCGCAGGATTTCGCGCTGATCGCGCAGGCGGCGACACTGGCCGGACGCATCCCGGTGATCCATTTCTTCGATGGCTTCCGCACCTCGCACGAAGTGGCGAAGATCGTCGCGGTGGATCCTGAAACCGTGCGGGCCATGCTCGATGCCGATCTCATCGCCGCGCACCGCACCCGCGCGCTGTCGCCCGAGCATCCGGTGCTGCGCGGCACCTCGCAGAATCCGGATGTGTTCTTCCAGTCGCGCGAGCGCGCCAATCCTTTCTACGACGCGTTTCCGCGGATCGTGCAGGATGCGATGGACCGCTTCGGCGAATTGACCGGGCGGCGTTACAGCTTGTTCGACTACGTCGGCGCGCCGGATGCCGAGCGGGTGATTGTTCTCATGGGGTCCGGCGCCGAAACCGTGCACGAGACGGTGGACCACCTGCTCGCACGCGGCGAGAAGGTGGGGGTGCTGAAAGTGCGGCTGTACCGGCCGTTTGCGCCGGACACGCTGCTCGAATCGCTGCCGCCCACGGCAAACGCCGTCGCCGTGCTCGACCGCTGCAAGGAGCCGGGCGCCGACGGCGAGCCGCTGTACAAGGACGTGGTGACCGCGCTGGCGCAGGCGGCGGCGGACGGCGTGCGCGCGATGCCGCGCGTCATCGGCGGTCGCTACGGCCTGGCGAGCAAGGAATTTACTCCGGGCATGGTCAAGGCAGTGTTCGACGCGCTGCGCGCTCACCCTCTCCCGGCCCTGCGGGCTCACCCTCTCCCCAACCCCTCCCCCCTCAAGGGGGAGGGGCTTGATGTCCCCTCTCCCTTGAGGGGAGAGGGTGGCCCGCAGGGCCGGGAGAGGGTGATATCCACTCCGACTTTCTACGGGCTGAAGCCCGTGAAAGATCGTATGCGCCAGTTCACCGTCGGCATCCACGACGACCTCACCCATCTGTCGCTGCCGTGGGATGCGGGTTTCCGCACCGACGCCTCGCGCGAACTTCAGCATGCCGTGTTCTGGGGCCTCGGCGCCGACGGCACGGTGTCGGCCAACAAGAACTCGATCAAGATCCTCGGTGAAACCACCGACTTGCAGGCGCAGGGCTATTTCGTCTACGACTCGAAGAAGTCCGGCGCGGTGACCGTGTCGCACCTGCGCTTCGGCCCGGCGGCCATCCGCTCGACCTATCTGGTGGAAGCGGGCATGGCCGGCTTCGTCGCCTGCCACCAGCCGGTGTTCGTCGAACGCTATGACTTGCTGTCCCACGCGGCCCCCGATGGCGTCTTCCTGCTCAACACCGCGGCGCCGCCGGATCGGGTCTGGGATACCTTGCCGCCGAAGATGCAGGCGCAGATCCGCGACAAGCGCCTGCGGCTGTGGGTGATCGACGCCTACGCCGTCGCCGCCGAAGCCGGCATGGGGCGGCGCATCAACACCGTCATGCAGACCTGCTTTTTCGCCATCTCCGGCATCCTGCCGAAAGACGAGGCAATTGCCGCGATCAAGCACGCGGTCGACAAGACCTACGGCAAAAAGAGCAAGCGCCTGGTGGAATTGAACTACCGCGCCATCGACACGACGCTGGCGGAGTTGCATCAGGTGGCCGTCCCCGAAGGGGGTGCAACTGGCGAACCGGTCGATGCCGTTCCGTCCGTGAATGCGGATGCGGCCATACCGGACTTCGTGCGCAGCCTCACCCTGCCGATCTATCAGGGCCATGGCGACGCCCTGCCGGTGTCGCTGATGCCCGCCGACGGCACCTATCCTCCGGGAACCGCGCGCTACGAAAAACGCAACATCGCGCTGGAAATTCCGGTCTGGGTTGCGGATCTGTGCACCCAGTGCGGCAAATGCGTGCTGGTCTGCCCGCATTCGGCGATCCGCGCGCGCGCCTTCACCGCCGAAGCCGTCAAGGATGCGCCGCCGAGCTTCAAGCACGTTCCGGCGAAGAGCAAGGACCTGCCCGCCGGCACCCACATCAGCTATCAGGTCGCTCCGGAAGACTGCACCGGCTGCGGCGATTGCGTCGAAGCCTGCCCGATCCACGACAAGTCGAACATTTCACGCAAGGCGGTGAACATGGCGCCGATCGCGCCGTTGCTTGATCGGGAGCGCGACAACTTCGCCTTCTTCCTGGGTCTGCCCGAGTTCGACCGCGGCGCGATCAGGAACAACACCATCCCCAGCGCCATGCTGCTCGACCCGCTGTTCGAGTTTTCCGGCGCCTGCGCCGGCTGCGGCGAGACGCCCTACATCCGGCTGGCCACCCAGTTGTTCGGCGACCGCATGCTGATCGCCAACGCCACCGGTTGCTCGTCGATCTACGGCGGCAACCTGCCCTCCACGCCTTACACGGTGAACAGCGCCGGGCGCGGTCCGGCGTGGAGCAACTCGCTGTTCGAGGACAACGCCGAATTCGGCCTCGGCATGCGGCTCGCCGCCGACCAGTTGATGGGCTACGCGAAGCAGCTGGCGAAGGAGATGGCCACGCAAATCGGCGGCGATCTCGCCGAAGCGCTGATCGACGCCGACCAGCGCGACGAGGCGGGAATCGTCGCGCAGCGCGGCCGCGTCGCCCTGCTGCTCGAAAAGCTGGCATCGTCAAGCCATCCGCGCGCGCAGGAACTCGCCAGCGTCGCCGAATGGCTGATCCGCCGCTCGGTGTGGATCATCGGCGGCGACGGCTGGGCCTACGACATCGGCTACGGCGGCCTCGACCACGTGCTGGCGCTTCCATACGACGTCAACATCCTGGTGCTCGACACCGAGGTGTACTCCAACACCGGCGGCCAGACCTCGAAGGCCACGCCGCTCGGCGCGGTCGCCAAATTCTCCGCCGGCGGCAAGGCCACGGCGAAGAAGGACCTGGCCAAGCTGGCGAGCAATTACGGCCACGTCTATGTCGCCACGGTCGCCTACGGCGCCAAGGATACCCAGACCCTGCGCGTGTTCCACGAGGCCGAGGCCTACCCCGGCCCCTCGCTCATCGTCGCCTACAGTCCCTGCATCGCCCACGGCTACGACATGCTCTACAACCAGCGCCAGCAGGAAATGGCGGTGAAGAGCGGGCACTGGCCGCTGTTCCGCTTCGACCCGCGGCAGGCGGAGGCGGGAGGCAACCCATTCAAGCTCGATTCCGCCGCTCCCAGCCAGCCGATCAAGGCCTTCATGGAATCGGAAACCCGCTTCGCCATGCTCGCGCGCAGCCATCCAGAGGCCGCGCAGCGCTTTCTGGAACAGGCGCAGCAGGATGCCGAGCAGCGCTATAAAACCTATCAGGACATGGCGAACCCATGCCGACAAACCCAAACCGGGAGCCCGGAATGATCGACCTTTCCACCGATTACCTTGGCCTCAAGCTGAAGAACCCGCTGGTGCCCTCGGCCTCGCCGTTATCGAAAAATCTCGACATGGCGCTGCGGCTGGAGGATGCGGGCGCCGGCGCATTGGTGATGTACTCGCTGTTCGAGGAGGAACTGCGCAGGGAAGACGCGATGCTGGACCGCTTCCTGCTGCATTCCGGCCTCGGGCACGGAGAATCTGACGGCGGCTTTCTGCCCGATGACGGCCAGTTCCAGGGGGGCCTCGAACGCTACCTGACGCATCTTCAGCAACTCAAGCAGCGCCTGGAAATTCCTGTCGTGGCGAGTCTCAATGGCGTCACCTCGTCCGGATGGGTGGAGCTTGGCCGCGCGCTGGAGCAGGCCGGTGCCGACGCGCTGGAACTCAACGTCTATCACGTCGCCGCCAATGCCCGGCATTCCGGCGAGAACGTCGAGGCGCGCTACCTCAGCCTGCTCCTCGAATTGCGCCGGGTGGTGAAACTTCCCATCGTGATGAAACTGTCGCCCTTCTTTTCATCGCTGCCGAATTTTGTGCGGCAACTCGAGCATGCCGGCGCACAGGGCGTCGCCCTGTTCAACCGCTTCTACCAGCCGGACATCGACCTCGACCAACTGCGCATGACCGACCAGCTGCATCTGTCCACCGCCGAAGAAGCGCTGCTGCGCATCCGCTGGATCGCCATCCTGCATGGCCGCACCCGGCTCACCCTTGCCGCCACCGGCGGCGTTCAGAGCGAGAGCGAGGCGCTCAAGCTTCTGCTGGCCGGCGCCGACGTCGTGCACCTCGCGTCCTGCCTGCTGCTGCACGGCCCCGACAAGCTGACGCGGATCCTGGCGGCCATGCAGAACTGGATGCAGGAGAAGGAATACGAATCGGTCGCCCAGATGAAAGGCAGCATGAGCCAGAAAAACCTGCCCGACCCCAACATCGTCACGCGCGCAAGCTATCTGCGCGTGCTCGACAGTTATTCGCCGCAGACAGGGGTGTGGTCGTAGGGTGCGGCGCACCCGATCCGGCCCTCGGCGCGAGAAGTCTTGAGCTATTCGGTCGCGGTCGGGATGGCGCGCTCCTCGGAGAAAAGCAGACCGCCCCCGGTCACGGTCCACAGCCGCCATTTCCACGGCCACCCCTCGGGGCAGGCCTTGCCGGCGTCGACGTAATACTTCGGCGTTCCCTGCGGCTCGCGCATATGCACGGCAAGCTGGATGTCGTCGTGTACGGCGCCGTTGAGATCGCGTGAGCGGCAGGCAATCTCGGCCACCTCCGCCACGACGTTGCGCGAAGGGCTGGGCTCCCAGATCAGAAATCCGCTACGTTGTTTGACGTCGTTCGACGGGACGTATTCATGGGGTTCCCTGGGGGTGGCCGCTTGAGGAACCGCGCTGTCCTGGCTCCGGTTCAGCATGATCTGCTCGAACCGAAGGGCGCTTGCTCCGATGGATTCGCGCGACTCCGCCGACTCGCTGACGGAGAGCAGGCGCCACTTCTCGTCCTCCCGGCGCATCGCCAGGTTCAGTTCCCTTCGGCCGAGCGTTTGCTCGGACTCGAAGTTGATGACAACCCGGGCAAAGGCCAGATTCTGCGATCCCCAGGCGCCGCAGAAGTGCGATGATTCGATCCGGACCGGGCCATGCATGTCCATCGGCGCGTGTTCGAGGCGCATTGGGCCGGCAGCTGAACGGGCACGGCGTTCCCCGGTATCGCCCTTGACGATGGCCGTGGCTGTGTCGACCGACCATTGCTCCAGCTCAAACCTGAGGTATGGCGAGGTCGCTTCGGCCAGGGTTCGGTCCCTGCATTCACGATCGCCCAGCGCCAGTTTGCGGGCCAGCGCGTGGTTCTGCCCTGTGCGGTCAATGAAGGCGGACCGGCCCATGCCGCGGTAGGAAAAATTGCCGACGACCTTAGCCAGCCGCGCCTCGATTCCCGGCTCACGGGACAACGCCCCGATCAACCCGGCGTCGGCGCTCGCCAGAATGTCCGGGCCGCGCTGCGCTGCGCGTGCCTGGCGGATTTCATCGACCACGGCATCGGCGGCGTGAAAACTGACCGTGTAGTGGCCGCGCAGCATCAGGATCGGCCCGCCGACAGTGTGGCCCAGGCCGCCGAGGTATTTTGCCCGTTCCGCTGGCGGAACGTCGATGGCCCAGATGCGTAATATCCCTGCGGGGGCCAGCGGCTTCTTCAGCGCTGACGGCACGGCCTCGGCATCGAGCAGCATGCCCCGCGCGATGAATCCCGGGATGAAATAGGGCGTCATCAGCAGGCCCCAGCCGAGGATGATCAGCCCGACGATGATGCCGACCCCGGCCAGCCTCGACGGTCCGAGCTTGCCGACGTTCCAGGCCAGCCCGATCAGGAATCCGAGCAGAAAACCCAGAGGCGCCAGGATGAAGCCGAGCAAGGGCGCCAGATTCGATGAGGGCTGGTAATGCGGGTAGATAAAAAAGCCTGCGACGAAAGCGATCCCGCCGAACACGATGCCTGCGACCGAAGCGTTGACCAGCCATCCGCCCATTCCCATGCGCTGTCGCGGCACCGGCGCGGGTTCCGGCGTCATGGAATCGGCCGCCAGCAGGCGATAAGCCATCGACAGTGCCGAGGCGAGAACGGCGGTGGCGAGAAAAGCCAGGAAATAGCCAGCGAACGTCAGCAGGTAGAACAGCGCCTGCCCCGATGCCGTTCCGGAATTCGCGAACCGGGAGGCGAGCATCAGGGCGGCGGTGCTGAAAAGCCCGCTCGGCCCCCAGGCGAGAAGGATCAAAACAAAAAGCGGCCAGCCAAAGCCACGAGTCCGCTCCCAGCCTTGCTGAAAGCCCAGGCGTCGATCAATCGCCGCCGCCGGGAAACACAGGGCGAGACGGGCATAAATCAGCAGGACAGGGGCCAGCAACGGCAGCGATATGAGCCAGACCACAGCCTGAAACCAGGGGCTTTGCAGATCGACCACGATGCCGGAGGCGTAAAAGCTGAAGTAGCCGGCGCCGATGAAGATCGGCGCAGTCAGCAGGCCGATGCCGAGCAACGAAAAGAAGTAACGCCGCTGGGGGCGGCCAAAAAGATAGACGCTGCGCAGCCGCACCGCTTGGTCCGGCAGGAGCTGATGCCGATGCCAGGCGACCGCGAACTGGGTTGCCGCCAGCAGCGCCAGAAGATGGATGCCAGCCCCGGCTGCATTGCCCGCCGTGTCGCGGGAATAAATCAGGACGCCGATCGCCGTCAGGACGAACACGGCGGGAACGCTCAGCCAGGCAAACTTCAGGCGTTCGCGCCAGACAAAAACGTAGGCGCCTGTGATCGTTGCCGCGACGTCAAACATAATCCTCCCCAGGATGGTTCAGGATATGTCATC
>JAUPLV010000212.1 GCA_030836725.1 Pseudomonadota bacterium
GGGCTGGCCAAGGACGACAAGACCGCCGAGCTCGACACCTTCCACGAGCGCATCGCCAGGCTGACCCTGCCCGAGCAGGCGAAAAAACGCATCGACGAGGAAATGCACAAGCTGTCGCTGCTGGAGACCGGCTCGCCGGAATACACCGTCACCCGCAATTACCTCGACTGGCTGACCGTGCTGCCGTGGGGCGTGCATACCCAGGACAAGGTCGACCTCGAACGCGCACGCAGCATCCTCGACCGCGACCACGACGGCCTCGACGACGTCAAGGAACGCATCATCGAATTTCTCGCCGTCGGCGCCATGCGCGGCGAAATGGCGGGCTCGATCCTGCTGCTGGTCGGGCCGCCCGGTGTCGGCAAGACCTCGATCGGCAAATCCGTCGCCGAGGCGCTGGGGCGCAAATTCTACCGTTTCTCGGTCGGCGGCATGCGCGACGAGGCCGAGATCAAGGGCCACCGCCGCACCTACATCGGCGCGATGCCGGGCAAATTCGTACAGGCGCTGAAAGAGGTGGAATCGGCCAATCCGGTCATCATGCTCGACGAGATCGACAAGATCGGCGCCAGCTATCAGGGCGATCCCGCATCGGCGCTGCTGGAAGTGCTCGACCCCGAGCAGAACGCCGACTTTCTCGACCACTATCTGGACGTGCGTTTTGATTTATCCAAGGCGCTGTTCATCTGCACCGCCAACGACTATTCGATTCCGTCGGCGCTGCTCGACCGCATGGAGGTCATTCGCCTGTCGGGCTACATCACCGAAGAAAAACTGGCCATCGCCAAGCACCATCTGTGGCCGCGCGTGCTTGAGCGGGCGGGGCTGAAGAAGAACCAGCTCGCGATCAGCGAAGGCGCGATCCGCCACGTGATCGAGGGCTACGCGCGCGAAGCCGGCGTGCGCAACCTTGAGAAGCAGCTGGGGCGGGTGGCGCGCAAGGCCGTGGTCAAGATTCTCGGCGGCGCAGCGACGCCGATCAGGATCGGGGTGAAGGAAGTGGAAGCCTATCTGGATAAACCGGTATTCAGCCGCGAAAAGCCGATGAGCGGCATCGGCGTGGTCACCGGCCTGGCCTGGACATCGATGGGCGGTGCGACGCTACCGGTCGAAGCCACACGGGTTCACACCCTCAACCGCGGCTTCAAGCTTACCGGCAAGCTAGGGGAGGTGATGAAGGAATCGGCCGAGATCGCTTACAGCTATGTCGCCTCGCATCTCAAAACCTATGGCGCGGACAGCACGTTCTTCGACAAAAGCTTCGTCCACCTGCACGTGCCGGAGGGCGCGACGCCGAAGGACGGCCCCAGCGCCGGCGTCACCATGGCCACCGCGCTGCTGTCGCTGGCCAAAAACCGGAAAATCCCGCGACCGCTGGCGATGACCGGCGAACTCACGCTGACCGGCCACGTACTGCCGGTGGGCGGCATCCGTGAAAAGGTGATCGCCGCACGGCGGGTCGGCATCGGTGAACTGATTCTTCCCGATGCCAACCGGCGCGATTTCGACAAGTTGCCCCAGCACATCCGCGCCGGGATGACCGTGCATTTTGCGAAGCGTTACCAGGATGTGGCGGCGGTGGTGTTCGGAACCGCTTCCGTCAATTAATCGGCAAAGCCAGGACACCCGCCCAAGCTCATGCTCCACACCGCTGTGCGTGATAGCCCTGGCGGCGCACTTCGTTCAGAAGGTCGCCGGATTGGATGCTGTCTGGGTCGTACGCGATAATCATGAGGTGCGGCTTGCTGTCGTTGAACCGCGGGGCAATGACGCCGTCAAGCGCCCGCATTTTTTCCTCAAGATCGTACCTTTCTTCCGGGTCAAGCGTCTCATTCACATGCAACACCACGTCGATGATATCCATGATCAACTCCTTTCATTTTTAGAGATAACGAAGCGATATTCGAAATTCTCATAATGTTGAACAGGTTTTCAGGCTAGAGTACTCAAAGACAAAGACCAATAATGATTCCTTATGGGACCGCCGACGTGCTGGTGGATGCCAGGGATGGCGCTTATTGCACGAGTCCTTAGGGATGACTGGTTCCTGCGCAATCATTTTGTTATTCAACCCGCTGGCTGAATCCCATCATGCCCATCACCGCCTTGCCGTTCGCCGCCCTTCGCCTGAACATCGATCCCGACTCGCTGGGATTTTCCGACACTTCGGAACTGGTGCATGAACCCCTGCCATGGATCGGCCAGGCGCGCGCGGAAGCGTCGGCCCGCTTTGGCCTGGGCATGGATCAGCCGAACTACAACCTGTTTGTGCTGGGCGAGGTCGGCAGCGGCCGCTCCTCGCTGCTCAAACAGGCGATGCACGAGGTAGCCGCAAGCAAGCGGGTACCCCCCGATCTTTGTTATCTGCACAATTTCGATGCCCCGGAACGGCCGCTGGCGCTGCGGCTCCCGGCCGGCGAGGGGCGGCTGTTGCGCCAGCTTCTGGCGAATGCGGTGAAAACCCTGCAAACCGAAATTCCCGGACGGCTGGAGGGCCAGGAGTTCAAATCCGAAAGCGAGCGCATCGAGAAAGCCTGGAAGGACGATGTCGCCCGCCACTACGCCGAATTGACGGCATTTGCCGAAGCGCGCAGCTTTTCCTTGCGGCGCGAGGACGAGCGCATGGTGTTCACTCTTACCGGCAAGAAGGGGCTGGCGCTGACCGAAGACGAAGTGCTGGCGTTGCCGAAGGCGAAACGTGCGGCGGTCGAGGCGGACGAGCAGGAACTGCGCGCCGAGATTGCCCGTTACGTGGAAAAAACCCAGCCGCTGGAGCGGGCGATGAACGATACGCTGGCGGCGCTTCGGCGCCAGATGGTCAAGCCGCTGCTCGAACACGAGCTGCAGGCAATCCGCGCCGGGCTTAAAAAACAGATCAAGGACGCAGCCAAGCTCAACACCTATCTGGATGCCCTGGCGCAGGATGTTCTGGACAAAGTGGACCTGTTCCACGGCGCCGACGACGACGCCATCAGGCTGGAAGAACTTGAACTGGCATTGACCCGTTATCGCGTCAATCTGGTGGTGGACAACGGCGGCCTCTCCGGTGCGCCGGTCATCGTCGAGGACAATCCGCTTTACCGGGCGCTGTACGGCAGCATCGAATACCAGTCCGAAAACGACGTGCTGGTGACCGACTTCTCGCGCATCCGCGCCGGCAGCCTGCTGCAGGCGCACGGCGGCTTTCTGCTGCTGCATCTGCGCGACCTGCTGGCCGACCCGCTGGTCTGGGAAAAGTTCTGGCGCTTTCTACGCAGCGGTCGACTGCAGATCGAGGAACCGGGCATCTCCTTCTCGCCGATCGCAGCGGTATCGCTGGCGCCGGAGGCAATCGATGTCGATGTGAAACTGGTTCTGATCGGCTCACGCGAGCAGTACTACGAACTGCAGGAAGCGGCGCCGGAATTTACCCGCCACTTCCGCGCCAAGGTGGATTTCGCCGACAGTTTCGCCGCCAGCGATGAATCCCG
>JAUPLV010000213.1 GCA_030836725.1 Pseudomonadota bacterium
ACCCTGGCCGTCACCGCCCGTGCCGCCGCGCTCAAGGCGACCGGTCGCGACATCATCGGCCTCGGCGCCGGCGAGCCCGATTTCGATACGCCGCAGCACATCAAGGACGCGGCGATCGCGGCGATCAACGCGGGCTTCACCAAGTACACCGCGGTCGACGGCACGCCGAGCCTGAAGGCGGCGATCATCGCCAAGTTCAAGCGCGACAACGGCCTCGACTACACGCCCAAGCAGATCCTGGTGTCGTGCGGCGGCAAGCAGAGCTTCTTCAACCTGGTGCAGGCGGTGGTCAACGCCGGCGACGAAGTCATCATCCCCGCGCCCTACTGGGTGTCGTACCCCGACATCGTCATCCTCGCCGACGGCAAGCCGGTGATCGTCGAGGCGGGCATCGAGCAGGGTTTCAAGATCACCCCGGCGCAGTTGGAAGCGGCGATCACGCCGAAGACCCGCCTGTTCGTCATCAACAGCCCGTCCAACCCCACCGGCGCGGTCTATACCGGCGGCGAACTGGCTGCGCTCGGCGCCGTGCTGCGCAAGCATCCGCACGTGCTGATCGCCAGCGACGACATGTACGAGCACATCCGCCTGGACGGCGCCCCCTTCGTCAACATCCTCAACGCCTGCCCCGACCTGTACGACCGCACCCTGGTGCTGAACGGCGTGTCGAAGGCCTATTCGATGACCGGCTGGCGCATCGGCTACGCCGCCGGGCCGGAAGCCATCCTGCGCGCGATGACCAACGTGCAGTCGCAGTCCACTTCCAACCCCACCTCGATCTCGCAGGTCGCCGCCGAAGCCGCGCTCAACGGCGATCAGGGCTGCATCACACCGATGCTCGATGCTTTCAAGGCGCGCCACCGCTACGTCGTCGACGCGCTCAACGCCATCCCGGGCTTCCACTGCGTGGACAGCGGCGGCGCTTTCTACGCCTTCCCCGACGTCCGTCCCGCGATCATGAATCTGCTGGCGCGCGACATCATCGAGGAGCCGACCGACATCGCGTTCTCGGAATACCTGCTGGAGTCCGCCGACGTCGCCGTCGTCCCGGGCTCGGCCTTCGGCGCCGAAGGCTATATCCGCCTGTCGTTCGCCACCTCGCAGGCCAATCTGGAAAAGGCGCTCAAGCGTATCGCCCTGGCGCTGGCCTGAACCATTCGCCGCCCCCGGTTCTGGGTGATGCCCGGTTCTATCGGCCAATATTGACTGGGCACATTTTTTTTCGTGAACACCTGCCCAGGCGATCAACCTGTTCCGGATGAACCAAATATGCCCGAACTAAAGATGGCTCATAAAAAGCTCGTTATGAATCGGTAGTCAATCAAGGGGGCATACCGCGACAGCGCGGGAGTACGGAATGGCAAATCAAAATCCATTCGGCGACCATGGAAATATTTGGTTATGATTGCGCATAAGAATCGACCATGGAATTTCCGGATCCTGTCATGCCCCATACTGCTGTTCTGCTGATTTCCTGTCCCGACCAGAAGGGGCTGGTCGCTGCCATTGCCGATTTTCTGCTTCTGCATAACGCCAATATCCTGCACGCCGACCAGCATCAGGACGCCGAGTTGAAGCTGTTTCTGATGCGGGTGGAATGGGATCTTTCGGATTTCAAACTTGACCTGGCCGATTTCACCAAGGCCTTCGAACCCATCGCCACGCGCTTCGGAATGACCTGGCGGCTTGCCGAATCGAGCCGCAAGCCCCGACTGGCCGTGTTCGTTTCGAAATTCGATCACTGCCTGGCCGACCTGCTCTATCGCTATCAAAGCGGCGAGCTGCATTGCGAGCTGCCGATCATTCTAAGCAACCACGAGGACACGCGCTGGCTTGCCGACGCCTACCGCGTTCCCTACCAGTACCTGACGGTGCACAGGGACGCCAAGCACGAGGCCGAGCAGTTGCAACTGGCGATCCTGCGCGACCAGAAAATCGATTTCATCGTGCTGGCGCGCTACATGCAGGTGCTGTCGCCGGATTTCATCCGCCACTTCCCCAACCGCATCATCAACATCCACCACTCGTTCCTGCCGGCGTTTCACGGTGCCAAGCCGTATCATCGGGCGTTCGAGCGCGGCGTCAAGCTGATCGGCGCTACCGCGCACTATGTCACCGAAACGCTCGACGACGGTCCGATCATCGAACAGGATGTGACACGCATCTCGCACCGCGACAGTCTCGACGACCTGATCAACAAGGGGGCCGATCTGGAAAAAGTGGTGCTGTCGCGCGCGGTGAAATGGCATCTGGACAACCGCGTGCTGGTGTACGCCAACAAAACCGTAGTGTTCGACTGAAACCATGCTCAATCTCAATGTACCCGGAACCGATCCGGTTCTGAAACAATCGACTGAAACCCGGCCCAAGGCAGTATCCGCGTGGCTCGATCGCCTGCCCTTCTCGATTCCGACAGAGGCCGCCCAGCAGCTGGTCATGGCCTTGTATGCACTCAACCGCCAGCAGCTGGACGCGGCGGAACGCACCGCATTGCTGACGCTGTATCGCCCGGTGGTTGCTCGCGCCGTGGCCAGCCTGGAAGCAATGCTCGCCGAATCCGGCGTGCCGCCCAGCCCACAGATGCGCCAGACCGGCGCGTTGCTTCGCGAATTGCATATCGAGCACAGCTACGGCTACAAGCAGGTGCTCCTGTCGCTGATCAACCGTCGCTTCGGACGCCCCAATCCAAAATATCTGGCCGAGGCGAGTACGCGGCTGCTGGCCGTACTACGCGACATCCAGGCCGCCTGTTATCTGACCTACAGCCCGCTCCCCGCCGGCCTATGGCAGGAGTTGCACCAGGTCTACCAGTTTGCCCTGTCCACCGGACTCGCGGACGATGCCGGGGAGGATGCACCGCCGGCAAGCCGGGCCTACTGCCAGGCGCTGTTGACCGCGCTGGCCGACCCCCCCCACATGAATCCTGCCCAGCTTGCCCTCACCCAGATTTACCTGAGCAAATTCGCCTCACTTGCAGTGCTGGCCCCGGTGACAGCCAATCCGCCGAAGCCCGGTTTCCTGATTACGGTCAAGGCTGACCGCCCCCCTGGCCAGCTCTCCGTCAATCCGGAAGAGGGGGACCTCTGGCTCTGCACCGAAGCACTCTGTCGCCACCTGCACGAAACCGGGCAGCGCCTGCGCGCAGGCGATACCCCCCGCCAGGCCGGCCTGCCGCATGGAATGGAAAGCGAACCGAGCAAAGCGCTTCTAAAGCGCCTGCTGAAACTCTGGGGCAACAGCGCGCAACGGGTTTTCAAGCGCCACGCCAGGCCGGGCGAGACCATGCAACTGGTGGCCGGCCTTGGCGCCATCCATCGCCTGCTCGACCCCTCGCCACCAGCGTCTGCGGACGACACCGACACGGATAATCACCTGCAAATCCGCTGTGTCGAAACGACTCCTGCCGCGCCCCTTGCCGCACCCGCCCCCCCCCAGATCACGCAATGGTCGATCATCA
>JAUPLV010000214.1 GCA_030836725.1 Pseudomonadota bacterium
CGCTTTTTTCGCGCTTCCAGATCGAGCACCAGATCGAGTCGGCCTTCTCGCGCCAGGTGAATTTACCCTCCGGCGGCGCCATCGTGATCGACCACACCGAAGCGCTGGTATCGGTCGACGTCAACTCGGCGCGCGCCACCAAGGGCAGCGACGTCGAGCAGACCGCCTACAACACCAATCTTGAAGCGGCCGATGAAATCGCCCGTCAGATGCGCCTGCGCGACCTCGGCGGGCTGATCGTGATCGATTTCATCGACATGGAAAACCCCAAGAACCAGCGTGAAGTCGAAAATCGCCTGCGCGATGCGCTGCATCACGACCGTGCCCGCGTGCAGACCGGCAAGATCTCGCGCTTCGGCCTGCTGGAAATGTCGCGTCAGCGGCTGCAACCCTCGCTCGGCGAAACCAGCTACAACTCCTGCCCGCGCTGTCACGGCACCGGCCACATCCGCGGCACCGAATCGTCGGCGCTGCATATCCTGCGCATCCTGCAGGAAGATGCGATGAAGGAAAACACCGCCGCGGTTCACGTGCAGTTGCCGGTCGATGTCGCCACCTTCCTGCTGAACGAGAAGCGCGTCGACATTCACACCATCGAATCGCGTCTCAAGGTCAATGTGGTGTTAATCCCCAACATCCACATGGAAACCCCGCACTACACCATCACCCGCCTGCGCCACGACGAGCTGAATCTGCGCGATGCAGCCGAGCCGAGCTACAAGATGGCGACCCTGCCGGAGACCGAATCCGTCTACCAGACCGCCCAGGAGGCCGCACCGGCCCGGCAGGAAGCAGCGGTCAAGTCGATTGCCCCGCCGCAGCGGGTTCCCACGGAGCATCCGGCGGCACCGGCCCAGCCGCAGGCTCAGTCCGGCTTGTTCGGCCGCATATTCGGCTGGTTCAGGAAACTCGGCGAAGAAGAGCCGGAAATTGCAGCCTCGCCTGCCGCCAAGCCGGTAGCCGCCGCCGCTCGGAGCGAACGCACTAACGAGCGCCGGGAACGCAAGCCCGGCCAGCGTCGCGGCCGCGCCGAGGGCCGTGGCGGCGAAGGACGCAGCGAAGGTCGCGGCGAAACGCGTCAGGCCGAGTCGAGCCCAAGCGAAGGCCGCACCGAAGCCCGCGGCGGCGAGTCGGCCAAGCCGGCGCGCCAGCCACGCCAGCCCAAACCGCGTCCCGAGGCCGCGCCCCGCGTCGTTGAAGCCGTCGAAGCCCCGCGTGAGGCCGGCAGCGAGGAAAAACGCGAGCCGCGCAGCCGCCGCGGTCGCGGCAAT
This sequence comes from Pseudomonadota bacterium, assembly GCA_030836725.1. Lineage (GTDB taxonomy): Bacteria > Pseudomonadota > Gammaproteobacteria > Burkholderiales > Thiobacillaceae > Thiobacillus. The sequence continues at coordinate 1,272 of JAUPLV010000214.1, forward strand.
CGCCGCCCGCGCGAAGACCGTCCGGAAACCGCTGGAGCCGGCGATGCCGGCACGCCGCACGCGATCATCGATGTCGCCACGCCGCGCCAACCCACAGGCTTCCACGCGATCATCGAAATCGCTGGCGCCCGCAAGGTCGCCCCTGCACCGGCCATGCCCACACAGCAGGCCTTGCAACTCGAGGCGGTCGCCACGCCCGGCGCCCCCCAACCGGGCGCGGTCACGGCCTCGCCCAGCGCAATCCTGGCTGACCTGGCAGGCAGCGCCGCCGACCTGCAGCAGGTCGAAACCCGTACCGCGGCCGCAGCCGGCGGCAGCGACAGCGGCGAGCCGGGACGTCCGCGCCGCCGTCGCCGTCCGGCGAGCCAGCCGGCTGAAGCCGAGGCTGTCAGCCTGATGCAGGTTGAAACCAGCGCGCCCGCGACCAGCTTCGTCGAGCCCCCCGCAGCGGCAGCGGCCCCCCACCCCACCCGCCGGCGCACCCGCCCGCAGGTGAACGCGCCCCAGGAGCCGCTGGTGCAGGTGGAAACGCAGTCGAAGTAAGCAGCAAACCCGCCGTGTAATGACCAAGGGCCGCTTGATGCGGCCCTTTGTCGTTTGGCGCGGCGAAAAACAGCGCTCAATCGTCCGGGCGAATGATCGCCTGCGAATCTCCGGCGATTTCCCGGATCAATCCCCGCACCGCGTCCTCGATCTGGTCGAGGTTGTGCTCGAATCCATGCGGACCGCCGTAATACGGATCGGCCACGTCCCTATTCGGATACTTGCCGCTGAACGAAAGCAGCCGCTTGATCTTGCCGTGGTGATGCGCCGGCGCACGCTGGACCAGCATGCTGTAATTGTCGCCATCCATCACCAGGATGTAATCAAAGCGCTCGAAATCCTCATCCTCCACCTGGCGGCCGCGCAGATGGCTGATGTCGATCCCGCGCCGTCCAATTGCCTGCTGCGCGCGCGGATCGGGAGCCGCGCCGATATGGTAGGCATGGGTGCCGGCGGAATCCACTTCCACCTGCCGGTCCAGCCCGGCGTCCTCGACAGCCTTGCGAAACACGCCCTCCGCCATCGGCGAACGACAGATATTGCCCATGCACACCATCAGGACTTTAGTCATGTTCTTCCACACCAAATAGCACCTGCTTGAGTTGCCTCAACTGGTCGCGAAGTTCCGCGGCCTTCTCGAATTCCAGGTTCCTCGCCGCGTCCAGCATCTCTTTTTCCAGCTTCTTGATCCGTTTCGTCAGCGCCTTTTCGTCCAGCACCTTGTATTCGGCCACGGTCTGCGCGGCCTTGAGTTCCTGGCGCGTGGCATCGGCATCGTAGACGCCGTCGATGATGTCCTTGATCCGCTTGACCACGCCGCGCGGCGTGATTCCGTGCTCAAGATTGAAGGCGATCTGCTTGTTGCGGCGACGTTCGGTTTCGTCCATCGCGCGGCGCATCGAATCGGTGATGCGGTCCGCGTACAGGATCGCGCGACCGTTCAGGTGGCGCGCGGCGCGGCCGATGGTCTGGATCAGCGAGCGCTCGGAGCGCAGGAAGCCTTCCTTGTCGGCATCGAGGATCGCCACCAGCGACACTTCGGGGATGTCGAGGCCCTCGCGCAAGAGGTTGATGCCGACCAGCACGTCGAACACGCCCAGGCGCAGATCGCGGATGATCTCAACGCGCTCGACGGTGTCGATGTCGGAGTGCAGATAACGAACCTTGACACCGTGCTCGGCCAGATAGTCGGTGAGGTCCTCGGACATGCGCTTGGTCAGCGTAGTGACGAGCACCCGTTCGCCGACGGCGATGCGCTTTCCCGCCTCGCTCATCAGGTCGTCGACCTGCGTCCCGACCGGGCGCACCTCGATCTGCGGGTCGACCAGGCCGGTCGGACGCACCACCTGCTCGACGATCTGTCCAGCGTGCTCGGCCTCGTACTTGGCCGGGGTAGCCGAGACGAAAACGGTCTGCGGCATCAGGCCCTCGAATTCCTCGAACTTGAGCGGGCGGTTGTCGAGCGCCGACGGCAGGCGGAAGCCGTAATCGACCAGGTTTTCCTTGCGCGAGCGGTCGCCCTTGTACATGCCGCCGACCTGGGTCACGGTGACGTGCGACTCGTCCATGAACATCAGCGCGTCCTTCGCCAGGTAGTCGATCAGCGTCGGCGGCGGATCGCCCGGATTGCGGCCCGACAGATG
>JAUPLV010000083.1 GCA_030836725.1 Pseudomonadota bacterium
GGCGCCGAAGCGCGCGGCCTCAAGGCCATCATCGCGGGCGCGGGCGGCGCCGCCCATCTGCCCGGCATGATCGCGTCCAAGACCATCGTGCCGGTGCTGGGCGTGCCGGTGCCGTCCAAATACCTCAAGGGCATGGACTCGCTGCTGTCCATCGTGCAGATGCCGAAGGGCATTCCTGTCGCCACCTTCGCGATCGGCGAGGCCGGCGCGGCCAACGCGGCACTGTTCGCCGCCGCGCTGATCGCCCGTTACGACCCCCTTCTCGCGGCGCAGCTCAACGAATTTCGCCGCAATCAGGCCGACACCGTGCTGGCGATGGACCTGCCCGATGTCGAGTAAGACGCTGCCCATATTGCCCGGCGCATACGATTCCACACGGGCTTCAGCCCGTAGTGGATCGGAGTCCTTTAGGGCGAAGCTGCCCATTCTGCCCGGCGCCACCCTTGGCATCCTCGGCGGCGGCCAGCTCGGCCGCATGTTCACCATCGCCGCGCGCACCATGGGCTACAAGGTCATGGTGCTCGACCCCGATGCCGCCAGCCCGGCCGGGCAGATGGCCGACGTGCACCTGCAGGCCGACTACACCGACCATGGCGCACTGCGCCAGCTCGGCGCCGCCTGCGCCGCCGTCACCACCGAATTCGAGAACGTCCCCGCCGCCAGCCTGATCGAACTGGCGCAGCATTGCCGGGTGTCGCCCGGCGCCGCGGCCGTCGCCATCGCGCAGGACCGCAGCCACGAAAAATCCTGGCTGCGCGAACAAGGCTTCGCCACCGCGCCGTTCGCCCTGGTCAATTCCGAGGCCGGCCTCGACGCCGCGCTCGCCGAAACCGGCGCCCCGGCGCTGCTGAAAGTCTCGCGCTTCGGCTACGACGGCAAGGGCCAGGCGCGGGTCGCCAGCCTCGCCGAGGCGCGCGCCGCATTCAAGGAATTCGGCGGCCAGCCCTGCGTCCTGGAAGGCTTCGTCACCCTGGAGCGCGAAGTATCGGTTGTGCTGGCGCGCAACGACGCCGGCGAATGCGCGCTGTTCCCGGTCGCCGAAAACCGCCATGAAAACGGCATCCTCGACCTCTCCATCGTCCCCGCCCGTGTGTCCGACGCGCTGGCGGAACAGGCGCGCGACATGGCGCGCGCCATCGCCGACAGGCTCGGCTATGTCGGCGTGATGGCGGTCGAGTTTTTTATCGCCGACGGCCGGCTGATGGTCAATGAAATCGCGCCGCGCCCGCACAATTCCGGCCACTACACCCTGGACGCCTGCGTCACCGACCAGTTCGAGCAGCAGTTGCGCGCGCTCGCCGGACTGCCGCTGGGCGACACCCGGCTGCTGTCGCCGGCGGCGATGGTCAACATCCTCGGCGACCGCTGGCAAAACGGCGGCCCGCACTGGGACGCGCTGCTGGCCCACCCCAACATCAAGCTGCACCTGTACGGCAAGGAAGCCGCGCGGCCGGGCCGCAAGATGGGCCACTTCAACGTGCTCGATGCCGACCTGCCCGCCGCGCTGGCGCTGGCGGAGAAAATGCGTGACGCGCTCTAGGCTTCGTCTTCGGACGACCCTCGCCGCGCTGCTCGCGGCCGCCGCGCTGGCCGCGACCGCCGCCACGCCCGCCCCGCGAACCCAACTTCAGGCCGGCGCGCACGTCTTTGAAGTCGAAGTCGCCCGCACCCCGCGGCAGCACATGCGCGGCCTGATGCAGCGCACGCATCTCGACGACAATGCCGGCATGCTGTTCATCTTCCCGAAAAAGGACATGCACTGCTTCTGGATGAAAAACACCCTCATCCCGCTGTCGATCGCCTTCCTCGCCGACGACGGCGCCATCGTCAACATCGAGGACATGCAACCGCAAACCCTCGACGCCCATTGTCCGAAAACCCCGGTTCGCTACGCGCTCGAAGTGCCGCAGGGCGCATTCCGCAGCAAAGGCATCAAGCCCGGCACGCGGGTCACCGGCATCCCGGTCGGGCCGCGGCGCGAATAGCGCCGCGTCAGCCGCCTGAGTTCTCCGGGAGAATCGCCTTGTTTGCGCTGCGAGCGGCCGTTTAACCCGGATAATTAATTAGAGTCAAAACACCGCCGTGGGAGCGGCGCCCTCGCCGCGAATGCGATCGCAAATCGCGGCGAGGGCGCCGCTCCCACGTGCACGAGCATTCCAATGGACAATCCAGGTTTAATGTAATGGCACCAGCATGTCTCCTGTCCCGTCCAGCCTGAAGCACGACCGACTGGCCCTGTTGCCCGCTGCTGCGCAGGCCAATCCGGCAAGCTGCCGCACAGCGCTGGTCGAAGGCGGGGCTGCCTTGCTGGATCGCATCCTGGCCCAGGATCTCGGCCCCCTGTGGCATCACTGCCTGCAATCGAACGGCCTGCTGGAATCCCTGCGCCCCGACACCATCGACGCACTGCACCAGGCCCGCATAGCCGCAACCGTGGGCTACCTTGCGCAACGGGCAACGCTCGACCGGATCGATCGCCTGTTCGAAGCGCAAGGCATCCCCTACGTGGCGATGAAAGGCTCGCATGTGCGCGAAAGCGTCTACCCCGATCCCGCGCTGCGTCCCGCCAGCGACATCGACCTCCTGATCGCCCCCGACGACCGGCGGCGTGCCGCGGCCGTTCTGCTCGATGCCGGCTTCACGGCGCACGCCGAGCCTGCCAACATCAGCCACGAGGCGACGTTCAGCCAGGGGATAGTCCATATCGACCTGCACTGGCACATCCTGCGTCCCGGCCGCACCCGCGTCGACATGACCGCGGAACTGCTTGCGCGCCGGCAACGGAGCAACGGCCTGTGGAGACTCTCCGACCCCGACACCCTGTTCCTGATGCTGATCCATCCGGCCTTTGCCAAATACGTGTGCTCGCCGAACATGGGGCTGGCGCGCGTGGCGGATTTCCTGCTGTGGATCCAGAAGCGCACGGCCGACTGGCCCGAAGTGCTGCGACTGCTGCGGCGGGCCGGACTTAAAACCGCCGCCTGGACCATGCTGACCTGGTTCCGCATGCTGGCGCCGCCGGACCTGCACCCGCTCCTCGACGCATGGACCCGCGCCGTTCGCCCCGGCCGCCTGCGCGCCGCCTACCTGCGCCAGTGGCTGCGGCACGACCTGCCCACCCGCTGGCTGGAACGGCCGTTCCTGATCCAGTTCGGATTCACCCTGCCGCTGCACGACCGGCCGGCCGACATGCTGCACGCGATACGGGGGTTGCTGCAGGCGCGGAAAAACCGCCTGCGCGACATGCGATTGCTGCTGGGCGAAGCGCAGGACGGGACACCCGAAACGACCCCGTAGGAGCGGGCTTGCCCGCGAAACGCACCGTCGCGAACCACCACCCCATCGCCCCCCGTAGGAGCGCCGTGCGCACCAAACCACGCGTCCGACCCAGCCCGTGCGCACACGGTATTCAAAAATGGCGCACACAGCGACCCTACGGATCCGCGGCATCGATCGGTGCACGGAGTGCACCCTACGATTATGAATCGCCCGATGATCAATCCCGGATAAACCGGCCCCCTACCGGCCCGGGTTCAGGCCCCATACAATCCGGGTCATCGCATGAAACCCACCGACCTCCAACTCCTCCTCGGCTACGCCGCGCCCTACCGGACCGCGCTCGGCTTCTGCGCGCTGTTGATGCTGGCCGAAAGCGCCATGGCGCTGGCGGTTCCCTGGCTGGGAGGGCGCCTTGCCGGGAGCCTGCTGGCGGAAGCGGCCGCGCCCGCCGTCACCGCCCCGATCCTGCTTTCGCTGCTGCTCCTGTTCGCGCTGCAGGCGCTGCTCAAGTTCGGCAACAGCTACCTGCTCAGCCGCAGCGCCGAACACATCCTGGCCGACCTGCGCATCCGCCTCTACGACCACCTGCAGGCGCTGCCGCTGGGCTTCTATCACCAGCGCCGCCAGGGCGAGATCCTGGCCCTGCTCACCGAAGACGTCGCCCGTCTCTCGGGCTTCATCAGCGGCACCCTGCTCAGCGTGGCGCCGCTGCTGCTCACCGTCGCCGGGGCGGTGCTGCTGATGTTCCGCATCGACGCGCGGCTGGCGCTCTTCGTCGCCCTGATGGTGCCGCTGTTCTACCTGCTGCTGAAGATCCTCGGCCGCCGCCTGCGCCCGCTCGCCGGGCAATTGCAGGACGCCCACGCCGAGGCCATCGCCACCGCCGAAGAAAACCTCGGCATGATCCCGGCGATCAAGACCTTCACCCGCGAAACGCAGGAATCCGAGCGCTACCGGCGGAAGATCCAGCGCATCCTGCATCTCAGCGCCGAGCAGCGCCGCATCTACGCCGCCATGGGTCCCGCCCTGCAGTTTCTCGCCGCCGCCGGCATGGTGTTCGTGCTGTGGATGATGAGCGAGCACATGACCGCCCGCTCGCCGGCCGACACAGTCAGCTTCCTGCTCTACGCCGCGCTGCTGACCCGCCCGGTCAGCGCCCTCGCCGACATCTACGGCCAGACCCAGCAGGCCCGCGGCGCCCTGCAGCGGCTGAAATCCGTGCTCACCGAACGCCCTGAGCCAATCGCCCAGACCGGGCGCGTTCTGCCGCAAGTACGCGGGGAAATCGAATTCCGCGACATCCACTTCGCCTACCCCGGACGCCTGCCCGTGCTCGACCATTTCCACCTGCGCATCGAGGCCGGCGAAACCGTCGCCATCACCGGCGAAAACGGCGCCGGCAAAAGCACCCTCGCCCACCTGCTGATGCGCCTGCACGAGCCCGACGCCGGCAGGATCCTGATCGACGGCGCCGACATCGCGGGCGTCAGCCTCGCCAGCCTGCGCGGCCAGATCGGCATCGTGCCGCAGCACGTCCTGCTGTTCAACGGCAGCGCCCGCGACAACATCGGCTACGGCCGGGCCGACGCCGACGATGCCGCCATCGAGCACGCCGCCCGCCTGGCCCAGGCGCACGAATTCATCCTCGCCCTGCCGCAAGGCTACGACACCCTCATCGGCGACCAGGGCGTGCGGCTTTCCGGCGGCCAGCGCCAGCGCATCGCCCTCGCCCGCGCCCTGCTCAAGGATCCGCCCATCCTCATCCTCGACGAAGCCACCGCCATGTTCGACCCCGAAGGCGAAAAACGCTTCATCGAGGAATGCCGCGCCACCCTCGGCAGCCGCACCGTACTGCTGATCACCCACCGCCCCGCCAGCCTGGCGCTCGCCGACCGGGTGGTCGAGTGGCAAAAGGGGTAGACGCCTTTCGGCGCCGGCAAACCGCACACACGGGTTTACAGCACCCCCTTCTCCGCGGGTGCACCCTCCCAAGTGTTGCGCTACCTTAATTAATTATTCGACAAAACATAATCGAACGATTAAATTGGACGGACAGCCAGCATAACCGGTCGACCCGGCTTCGGCTGCTTCAACGTCTGGAAAAAGCACCGCGCGGCCTTCCGGGTTGGACATGTGTAGAATCCCGGTCGATACCATCCTGTTCCGTATGGAGCATACAAAACCTCAAACCCAGGAGGCTCTGGAGTCGATGATCGGTCAACGCAGCCGTGTTTATGAAATCCGCAAACGCCCCTTGACCATGGTCATAGTATGGCGACCGCACAAGGATTTGGGCATACGTGCCGAAAGCCTGCTCAGGCAACCGTAAACGCCTGATCCGCTCTACCGCCCCATGCAGCGCATCACCCGAAAACTCGCCCGGTTCCGCGCGCTCCCACCCCGGGACCGCCGCACTGTACTCTCCGCGATGGCGCTGCTGCCGCTGTTCTGGATCGCACTGCATCTGCTTGGACTGCAGCGACTGCAAGCCCGGCTCCATCGCCAACCTCGCCCACGTTCAAGCCCGCCAGACCTCGACGAAATGAAGCGACTGGGCGCACTCGTCAACAGCACATCCCGTCACGTGCTCGGCCCCGCCAACTGCCTCACCCGCTCGCTTTACCTGTGGTGGCTGCTGCGGCGCAAGGGCGTTTATTGCCATCTGCGCATCGGCGTGCGGCTGTCCGAAGGCGCACTCGAAGCCCATGCCTGGGTCGAGCGCGCCGGCATCCCCCTCAACGACCGGCACGATGTGGGCGCCTTGTTCGACGCATTCGCCGAACCCATGTCGCCCAGCCGGTTTTTATCGCCGTGAGCGGCATCGCCGGCATCATCCATTTCGACGGTACCCCGGTCGAATCGGGCCAGCTCGAACGCATGACCGCCGCCATGGACTACCGCGGCCCGGACGGCATCCACCACAGGGTCAAGGGTTCCGCCGCCCTCGGCCAGTGCATGCTGCGCACCACCCCCGAATCGCTCGAAGAAACCCAGCCGCTCGTCAACGAGGATGACAGCCTGGTGCTAGTCATGGACGGGCGGGTCGACAACTGGGAAGAACTACGCAAGGAATTGCTGGAACGGGGGGCGCGTCTCAGAACCCGCGCGGATGCGGAACTGGTGCTGCGGGCCTATGAAATATGGGGGCAGGAATGCCTGGCCCGCATCGACGGCGATTTCGCACTGGTAATCTGGGACGCCCGGCGGAAGCAGGTCTTTTGCGCCCGCGACCGCATGGGCAACAAACCCTTCAACTACCACTGGGACGGCAAGACCCTCGCCTTCGCCTCCGAACTGCACCCGATCCTGGCGCTGCCATGGGTCGGGGAAGAGCCCAACCAGGGCATGCTGGCCGAATTGCTGGCATGGGAATGTCATTCCCGTGACGAAACCATCTGGCAGGGCGTCATGCGGCTGGTGGCGGCGCATCGCATGATCGTCGACACAGGCGGCCCGCATCTGGAGCGGTACTGGGCGCCCGACCCGTGGGCAACCCTGCCTTGCACAAATGACGAAGACTATATCGAGCGCTACCGCGAGCTGTTCTCCGATGTCGTGCGGCGCATGTCCCGCTCGCACCGGCCGCTTGCCTGCGATGTCAGCGGTGGTCTCGATTCCACCGCCGTATTCTGCATGGCCGAACATCTGCGCCGGAATGGCCGTCTGCTGGCGCCGGGCATCGAAGGCTACACCCTGGCCTTCAACGACGACAGCGCGGCCAACGAACTGGTCTATGCCAGGGCGGCCGCCAACTTCCTGGGCAAACCGGTTCGTGAAATCCCCCCGACCGTCCTGCCTCTCGAATGGTATGCGAACCATGCCCGAGCCGATCGGGACTTCCCGGGTTTTCCGAATGGGTCCATGAGCATCGGTTTGCGGCGGCAGGCCGCGGCGGACGGCAGCCGCGTCGTGTTCACCGGCGAATGGGGCGATGCCTTGCTGCAGGGATCGCGCGAATACTATGCGGAAGAATTGTCGCAAGGCCATTTGCGCACCCTGTATGACTGTTTCCGCGCCGACGCCGCCGCAGCCGGTTCCCGGCAGGCTTCAACATGGTTCGCCCGACACGGCGTGTTCCCGCTGTTGCCGCCCGCCGTTCAGTCCGGTTTGCGCAAGCTGGTGCGGCGTTTCAGGGGCGGCGAATCCCCCGAGACCCTGTACTGGCTGTCGCCCGCGATGCGCGAACGGCTCCTGTCGCGCCGCCAGAAGTTTCGCCCTGCGGATCCGGGGAAACTTCGTCGCCGCTCCCAGCGGGAACTGCTGGACATGCTCGACGATCCGTTCGGCGCCCAGGTGCTGGAGCGAATGGAACGGCTGGGCAGCCGGGCCGGCCTTGAAATCCGGCAGCCCATGGGAGATCCCCGGCTGGTCCAGTTTGCGTTCTCGACTCCGGAAAGACTGCGGCTGCGCGGCGACAGGTCCAAGTACCTGCATGTCCGGGCCATGCAGGGCCTGATGCCGCGGGAAATCCTCGACCGCAAAACCAAGGCGGAATTCTCGAGCGTTTTCCGCGGGCATCTGGACGCGATGGAGGACAGGATCAGCCGCATTCTTCCGGGGGAACGGCCAGGCTGGCTGGAACAGGCGGGCATGGCCAGACTGTATCGCGTCTACCGGGACAACCCTCGGTATGGCTGGCCAATATGGGTTCTGTGGGGGATACACGCATGTGATGCGGTATTCAATAAAGACCGGTAGACTATAAAGACAATAATTCAGGAAAAGCACCGACGTGCATGAGTATCAAGAAACCGGAACCAGCATGGCGTCTTGACCCTGCCGGATCGGCGAAGATTTCCGGCGTAGAAATCAAAGGAGAAGATGATGCAGGATCAGCAGAACAAACATTCCGCCGAAGGAAAAAAGGATGGCAAGCGCATAAAATCACCTTATGCGCGGCCGGAGCTGAAGGTTTTTGGCCGGGTTAAAATGCTGACCATGGGCGCCAGTGGTACGTCGTCGGATGGAACCATGACGCATTTTAACACCGCGCCATCAGACCGCGCCGTTAAGGAAAACATCGTCCGGATAGGCGATCACCCGCTTGGCATCGGCCTCTACTTGTTCGATTACAAACCCGAGCATCGGCAAAAGTGGGGGCGCGGTCGCCAGTTCGGCGTCATGGCGCAGGAAGTCGAAACCGTCATGCCGGACGCGGTGTCCGTTCATCCAGACGGTTACAAGCAGGTCGATTACGCCATGCTGGGCATCAGCCATCGCATTCATTAAGCCGGCCGGCGCGCCAGAAACATACGGGTTTTATGCTGGATGAACACCTGGGCTATGTTGCCGACGCAACCCGGCTTGATCGCTACAAAACAGCCCTAGCCAAAGCCATCTCCGCGGACGATACCGTCGCGGACCTGGGGTGCGGTTCGGGCGTCCTGGGGTTGCTCTGCCTTCGTGCCGGCGCCGGTCGTGTCTATGCCGTCGATGACAGCGCGATGATCGACATTGCCCGTGAAACGTTTAAGCGGGCCGGACTTGGCGACCGCGCGGCTTGCATTCGCGGAAAATCCAGCCAGCTTGAATTGCCAGAACGCGTGGACGCCGTCGTCTGCGACCACGTCGGCTACTTCGGCTTCGATTACCGCGTCGTCGAATTTCTGGAAGATGCCCGACGGCGCTTCCTCAAACCCGGCGGCACGCTGATCCCCTCGAAAATCCGGCTCCAGCTCGCCGCGGCCGGCTCGCAAAAATGCCGCGAACTCGCCAACGGCTGGCTGGCCGCATCCATTCCCTCCGAATTCCACTGGCTGCGCGAATACTCGGTCAATACCAAGCATGCGATCAATCTGGTACGGGATGACGTGCTATGCCCCCCTGCCGATCTTGGCGTTGTCGATCTCTACGCGGACAATCCCGAGTTTTTTTCATGGAGCGCGGAATTGCGCATCGAGCGCGATGGCGTCATGGATGGAATTGCCGGCTGGTTCGAGTGCGAACTGGCGGACGATGTCTGGATGACGAATTCGCCGCTGGCGGAAGAACCGATCCACCGACCCCAGGCCTTTCTTCCGATTGGCGAAGCGGTCCAGGTCAAGGCCGGCGACATCGTCAAGGCCAGCATCATG
>JAUPLV010000215.1 GCA_030836725.1 Pseudomonadota bacterium
TCACGTTCCACTTCGACGAGTCGATCATGATCGGCACCCGTGCGATATCGGGCTCGGAGGCGATCAGGTGCAGGAAGCGCACCATCGCCGCCTCGGCGTCGAGCATGCCCTCGTCCATGTTGATGTCGATGATCTGGGCGCCGTTTTCCACCTGCTGGCGCGCCACCGACAGGGCATCGTCGTAGCGGCCTTCGAGGATCATGCGGGCAAACGCTTTCGAGCCGGTGACGTTGGTGCGCTCGCCGACGTTGACGAAGAGCGAATCCTTGCCGACGTTGAATGGCTCCATCCCCGACAGGCGCATCGCCGGTTCCAGCACCGGCGGCACGCGCGGCGCCACGCCTGCGACCGCTTTTGCAATCGCCGCGATGTGCGCCGGTGTGCTGCCACAGCAGCCGCCGACGATGTTCAACAGACCCGCACGCGCCCATTCGCCGATGTGCGCAGCCATCTCGTCGCCGCCCATGTCGTACTCGCCGAAGGCGTTCGGCAGGCCGGCGTTGGGGTGCGCCGAGATGAACACGTCGGCCTTGTTCGACAGTTCCTCGACGTACTGGCGCAGCAGGTCGGGTCCGAGCGCGCAGTTCAGGCCGATGGATAAAGGTCGCGCGTGGCGCACCGAGTTCCAGAACGCCTCGCCGGTCTGGCCCGACAGGGTGCGACCGGAGGCGTCGGTGATGGTGCCGGAGATCATCACCGGCAGGGCTGGGCGCGCCTTGCACGCACGCCCTCCCTCTCCCCCAGCCCCTCCCCCGCTTGCGGGGGAGGGGAGTTCACAGCCGTCAAAGTATTCCTGGATGGCGAACAACGCGGCCTTGGCGTTCAGCGTGTCGAAAATCGTTTCGACCATGAGGATGTCGGCGCCGCCTTTCACCAAGCCGTCGATGGCTTCCAGATAGGCCAAGCGCAGTTGGTCGAAGGTGACGTTGCGGAAGCCCGGATCGTTGACGTCGGGCGAGATGGTCGCGGTGCGCGACGTCGGCCCCAGCACGCCGGCGACGAAGCGCGGCTTGGCAGGGTTCCGCGCGGTCGCCTCGTCGGCGGCTTCCCGCGCCAGCCGCGCGGCGGCGAAGTTCAACTCCGGCACCAAGTGCTCCATGTGGTAATCCGCCATGGAAATCGAGGTGGCGTTGAAGCTGTTGGTCTCCAGGATATCGGCGCCCGCGGCCAGATACTTGGCGTGGATTTCCTTGATGATGGCAGGCGCCGTCAGGCACAGCAGATCGTTGTTGCCCTTGAGGTCATGCGCGAAATCGGCGAAGCGCTCGCCCCGATAGTCCGCCTCGGCGAGCTGGTAGGACTGGATCATCGTCCCCATGGCGCCGTCGAGGATCAGGATGCGCTGGGCGAGCAGGGAATGCAGCAGGGCTGTGCGGGACATGGCAGGGTGGCCTGGAAATACGGCAGCTGGGCAATCGCGCATTATATTCCGTTGGCGCGCCCCATCCCGCAGTGCTATGGTGCGCGAATCGAGTCTGCCCGGTACCTGTCATGAAACACCTCGAACCTGCCGAAGCCCAAGCCTTTCTTCAGGACCATCCCGAAGCCGTCTTCATCGACTGCCGCTCGGAAATCGAATACCTGTTCGTCGGCCATCCCGTGGGGGCGATCCATATCGCCTGGCAGGATGGCCCCGACTGGGACGTCAACCCCGATTTTCTCGGCCACTCGCGCAAAGCCGCCTCGGCCAACCGCCCGGTGGTGCTGATCTGCCGCTCGGGCCGGCGTTCGGTCGAAGCCGGGCGCTATCTCGAAAAATATGGTTTCCCCGAGGTCTACAACGTGCTGCATGGATTCGAGGGCGACATGGATGAGTCGCACCATCGCAGCACCAGGAACGGCTGGCGGTTCGAGGGCTTGCCGTGGGAACAGACTTGAACCTGTTTCTGCGCGCAGGGCGCGAAGAAAACCTGTCAGCCGGCTTTTGCTCGTAGCCGGAGTTGTTCGGTGACTGGGGGCGATCGGGCTTCACGCTCGACTGCGGTCGGCCAATGGGTATCCCCTGCTCATGCCATGCCGGATGGTGTGGATGGGAAAGTTCGGCAAGCCAGTCCGGCGCGCGCGGCATGGCTTCCCTTTCGAAGAGGCGTCGAGTCCGGCTTGAAACCGTGGTCTCCTGTTGCCGGCACTCGGGTGGAACTCTTGTACCGCCACGATGGCTAATTGAGCCGCACCTCACGCCCGCGATTCCAGGGCATGTGTTTAAGTACAAGCGCGATGCTGCAACGTCCGAAGAACGTCACCATGATTGTTCCCAACAGGAGAATGATGTAGATGAAAAACCGCACTTCCGGCCATAAGCCAAAGAGCGTAAAGGCAAAATAGACAACCCGAATCTGGGATGGAAAAGCAGTCAGGCTTTTCTCCTGCGCCAGAAAGAAAAGAACCTGCGCTGCGCTGATGGCCATCACAACGTAATAGCCTGGGTCCCAGCCTGAGATTGCCGCAAGGATGAAAACCAGCGTGATCGCCCAAAACCACCAACGGATGTCCGTCGCATTGATCTTCAGTTCCATGCTCCCTCCCAGGTACGGTTGTTAGAGTTCGGCTATATAGAGGTCTGAAAAGCGGTCCAACCTCTGCTTTTGTTTCCTATGCCCGCCCTGCCCGCATGGCGTTTCCCGCTGCGAGCAATTCGCGGACACTCAACCTTTTCGCAGCCTGCGCCCGAACTGCCATACCATCCAGCCGCGCAGCAGCCATTTGCCGATGCGTTGCGGGCGCAAGGCCGCGAACAGGAGCACCGCGCCTGCTATCAGGGCAGGGTTGCGTCCAATTTGGCCGATGATCGAGATGCCCTTGTCGGCCACTGCCAGGCGGGCGCGCCAGGGCTCCAGGTCGCACGCCAGAGCGGTTCGCTGTGCCGCGGCTTGCGCCACCAACTGACGGCGGTGTTCGGCCAGATGAGTCATTTTTGGGTTCATGATCCGGACGCGATGTGCTGCCGGTCTTTGGACAACTCAGCCAGGCTCGCCGCGAATAGCCGCGGCTTGGTACGGGCCTTGTGCATGGCGAGCCCCACCAGACCGGCGCCCGCCGCCAGAAAAGCCCCCGCCAGGCCGCCCAGCGCCAGGAGCCGGTGCGAGTCCCAGAAGACAACCACAATCAGCAATATCAGCAGCAGCACGCCCACGCCCAGGCAAAACAATGCGATCAGTCCCATCACCATGAGCGTTGTCAGGTGCGCCCGCTCTTCAGCGATGTCCGTGGACAACAGCTCAAGACGGGTTTGGATGATGCTGATCAGGCTCGCCGACAGCGTTTTCAGGGATTCGAACAATCCCCCCGCCGACGCGTGCGATTCCCCCGCCATGCCAGGTTAACGACGCCCGATCAGCAGGCCGATCACCACGCCGACACTGGCTGCGACGCCTATGGCCTGCCACGGATGCACGTGCACATACTCGTCGGTCGCCTTGGCGGCGGCTTTGGTCCTGGC
>JAUPLV010000216.1 GCA_030836725.1 Pseudomonadota bacterium
GTTGCCTTCCTGCTCGCCCACCGGCTCGGCATCGTGCATCTGCGGATGCGCGGTGCGCAGCCATCCCGCTTCGCTGTCCCAGAACACCGGCTTTTCGGTCTGCAGCATGTGGAGCAAATTTCTGTAATCCTCCGAACCCAGGTTGGTCAGGCGGAACAGCTCGGTCAGGCGCGTTGCGCTGCGCAGGATGATGCGCCCGCGGCCGGGCTTGTCGGGCGAGCCGGAGGGCATCCACTCGGCGTAGTAGTGACCAATATTCACGACAGCCATCGTCTTCTCCTTGAGGTCGATCAACTCTGAAAATAGGCGGTTTTATGTCGCGCGTCCGGATTCGGGCTTGCTCCATGCCCATGCAGGGCTAAATTAAAGCGTGACGCTCGTTCCCCGCAGGGGGACACTGACCATGAGTGGATGGCGATACCGGGGAGGTTGACGATGGGCATGACGGGAACTGGACAGGCGCGGGAAACCGGGGCGATCAGGCTGCCTCCCCCCGAGACGGCAGGCGGCATGCCCTTGATGCAGGCGCTGAAGGCGCGGCATTCGACGCGGGCGTTCGGCAGCCAGCCGCTGCCGCCGCAGTTGCTGTCGAACCTGCTGTGGGCGGCGAGTGGGGTGAACCGGCCGGAGTCGGGCCAGCGCACCGTGCCTTCGGCACACGACTGGCGCGAGATCGATGTGGTCGTGACGACCGCGGACGGCGCCTATCTCTACGATCCGCCTGCCCATACGCTGACACGCATGGTGGCCGGCGACATTCGCCGTGCGACGGGCGTGCAGGATTTCGCGGCGGCGGCGCCGCTGAACCTGGTGTACGTGGCGAACCTGGACCGGATGAGCGAGGCCGGCGCCGAAGACAAGGCGTTCTTCAGCGCGACCGACGCCGGCTTTATCGCCCAGAATGTGTATCTTTATTGCGCGTCGGCCGGTCTGGCGGCGGTGGTGCGCGGCCTGCTCGATCGGGAGGCGCTGGGCGCCGCCTTGGGACTGGGGGAGCATCGGCGCGTCATCCTCGCGCAATCCGTGGGCTATCCGGCCGGCAGCGCCGGATAGCGAACAACCCTGACGGATGCCGGAATCCGCAAAGGTACTGCTTGCATTTGCCTGGCCGGAAACGGCCGGGCGCTACGCTGCGCTCTTATGACACATTGAAGGAGATCTTATGAAATTCGGACTCGTTGCATTGCCGTTGTTGCTGTGCGTCGTTGGCGTGGCGATGGCGGATGGCGTCGATCGGGAAGCGCCGGCCGACCCGGCCCAGCCCGTTGCGGTGCGGGGAAAAATCCGGGAACAGGCGCAGGAACCGGCGCCCGCGCGCCGGACGGCACGATTGCCTCAGGGCGATCTGCGCCGTTGCCTGGACCTGCAAACCAACGAGGCGATCATCCGCTGCTCTGAAACCCGGCGCAAACGCTGACCCGCCGCCCTCCGGCCGTACGGGCCAGCCCGGCCCCCGGCCATTGCAGGGCTGGAATTCCAGGCCTTCGCGGATGGCTTCGATTTCGGCTTGGGCGCAGCGATCGTCGTCGGCGCCGCTGGGCGCCCCGGATACGCCGATCGCACCGACCAGGCTTCCTTGAGATTCGATGATCATGCCGCCGCCGAGAGCGAAGCAGTCAGGTTTCCGCTTGGGGGCGTGGGGGTGAACCGCACGTCGCAAACCACTTGTTTATCCGCTTCATCGAGCGTATCGAAAGCTGTTCGCTGGTTGGGTCCGATCACGAATGCGGGACGACGACGAGCGGCACCATCATCTCCGCCGCGCTCAGCCCGCCATGCACGCCGATGTGGACGTGGCGTTCCTCGCCCTTGAGCCAGTCGCGCAGGATGGCGCGGCCGCGGGGGATGAGGACGTAGTCGCCGATCCGGTCGCGCAGGGCAGGGTGGGCTTCGCCCGGCCCCAGCCAGCCCTGGCTTAGCACTTCCTCGCTCCGGAACAGATGAACCCGGTCTGCCAGCTGTCCGCGGACATAGTCCTCGAATTGCGTCTCCCTGCCTGCGCGCACGTAGGCGTAGGCCATGCGCGGTTCGCCGCACAGGGGCAGCAACAGGGTCTCGCGCAGGCCGGGATGGTCGTCGAGATCGATGGTCTGTTCCGCCGATGTGTCGATGAAGCCATGGTCGGCGGTGACGATGATGCAGCTGCCGCTGTCGTGCGCGGCCTCCAGCAGACGGGCGAATCCCGCGTCCAGAGAGGCGAAGGCCTCTGCCACGGCTTCGCTGTGGATGCCGTGTTCGTGTGCCAGGCTGTCGAGCTGCGGCCAGTAGGCGTGGATGTAGCTGCGCGTCGCGTCGCTGCGTAAAAGCCCGGCGATGAGGGCGAACATTTCCTCCAGGGTTTCGTAGCCGTGCCGCATTGCCGTGCCGGACAGGGCGACGTTGAAATCCGAATGGATGATGTGCCGCGGGCTGACCACATGGCAGGGCAGGGGCAGGCGGTCGAACAGCGGGGCGAGGCCGAACAGCGAGGCCGGGGTGACGCCTGCCTCGCGCAGGGAATGGCGGCCGGCGCGGACGCGGAAGGGCAGCGGCGCGGCGATGGCGCCGATCTCGCGGAAGTACATGTGCCAGCCGGTCAGCCCGTGCTGCCGCGGGGCCAGGCCGGTGAGAAAGGTGGGGATGGCGCTGGCCGTGGTGGAGGGAAAGACCGAGGTGAGCGGGCTGCGCAGGTGACGGCGCAGTGCGCTGTCGCGGCCGATCAGGTAATCGTGGCCCAGCCCGTCGACCACCAGCAGCAGCAGATGACGGGCATCGGCCAGGGTCCGCGGCGGCAGCGCCGTGAGCGGCGCATAGGGGCTGTTCCCGCCCAGCGCGGTGGCGATGGAACTCATGAGATTGACCAGGCTGCCGCCGCGGTAGTCGGGCAGGGTGATGCCGGGTTCGGGCGTCATCGGTTTCGTGTCAGGATGCTGTCCAGGTGTTCTGGGGCCGGCGGACTCGCAGGCGGTTTCGCGCGGCCTCGATGGCCCGCCCTGAAGTGAAATTGCGGGAATCCGCCCGCGGGCTTAACCGGCCCAGGTCCGTACCCGCCCTACATCCAGATGCACAAAATTGGAACCTGGGTAATAACCGACGCCGCCGCCTTGCAGGTTGAGCCCGGCACGGCGCAGGTCGGCCAGGGGGATGCCGGGCAGGCGGATATCGATGGCCTTGCCCTGCATGTGCAGGCTGCGCTTGGCGACACCGGAAGAGTTGCCGGCCAGCATCTGGTTGCTGGCCGGTGAACGGTATCCGGAAATGATCTGGAAGGGCCGGGAGTTGCCCAGCGTGCCATTGACGCGATGGAGCAGGTCGAGCAGGTCGGTATCGATCGCGGCAACCTGGTCGGTGCGGTGGTCGCGCAGGACGCGATTGATTTCAGCGAGGGCTTCCGGCACGTAATCGCCCTGGATCCAGTAGGGCAGGTCGAATTTTTCGCAGATCGGAAG
>JAUPLV010000217.1 GCA_030836725.1 Pseudomonadota bacterium
CACCGACGAGGTATACGGCTCGCTGGGGCCGGGCGATGCGCCGTTCACCGAGACCACGCCGTTTGCGCCCAACAGCCCGTATTCCGCCAGCAAGGCGTCGTCCGACCATCTGGTGCGCGCCTATCACCACACTTACGGATTGCCGGTGCTGACGACCAACTGCTCGAACAATTACGGCCCCTATCAGTTCCCGGAAAAGCTCATCCCGTTGATGATCCTGAACGCCACCCGCGGCAAGCCGCTGCCGATTTACGGCGACGGCATGAACGTGCGCGACTGGCTGTACGTCACCGACCACTGTTCGGCGATCCGGGCCGTGCTGGCACAAGGCAGGCTGGGCGAGACCTATAACGTCGGCGGCTGGAACGAGATGCCGAATATCGAAATTGTGAAAACAGTGTGCGCGCTGCTCGACGAAATGCGTCCCGACCCCGCCGGACCCTACGCGCGCCTGTTGAGCTATGTGACGGACCGCCCCGGCCACGACCGCCGCTACGCTATCGACGCCGGCAAGATCCATCATGAACTGGGCTGGAAACCGGCCGAGACTTTCGAGACCGGTATCCGCAAAACGGTACGTTGGTACCTGGACAATATGGCGTGGGTGGAGCATGTGGCCAGCGGGGAATACCGCAAATGGCTGGATGCGAATTATGGGGAGCGGTGACAGCCAGCAAGCGTAGCTTGGATGCAGCGCATCCCCTGTGGGAGCGGGCTTGCCCGCGAAACGCACCGCAGCACACCACCGCCCCATCGCCAGCAAGCGGGCTCCAACCCCGCACCGCCGCCCGCGGCCCGAATGCATGCAATTGCGCCGCGCCGGCAATCGCGGGCAAGCCCGCTCCCACAATTTCATGCCGTTGCGGCCTGTCCACGGTTTCAGCCGTAGGTTGGGCTGAATGAAATGAAGCCCAACGCATCGCACGCATGACACTCACCTCCCGACATGGATCGCAGCCTGTTGTGTTGGGCTTTGCAGCCCAACCTACGCACTGGATGCAGCGCATTCCCTGTGGGAGCGGGCTTGCCCGCGAAATGCACCGGCGCACACCACCGTCCCATCGCCTGCACCAAAGAAAACCGGCGGGTTACCTGCAAAAAAATGACAGCCTGGCGTGAAACATAAGACAATTACGGACTCAGCCATTGTTGTGAGCCTGGAAACATGACCAAAAAAGCACTCATCACCGGCGTAACCGGCCAGGACGGCGCCTATCTCGCCGAATTCCTGCTGGAAAAGGGCTACGAAGTCCACGGCATCAAGCGCCGCACCTCGCTGTTCAACACCGACCGCATCGACCACCTGTACGAAGGCCCCGAGGTCAAGACCCGCAAGTTCGTGTTGCATCACGGCGACCTCACCGACAGCTCCAGCCTCATCCGCATCATCCAGCAAGTGCAGCCCGACGAAATCTACAACCTCGCCGCGCAAAGCCACGTCGCCGTCAGCTTCGAAGAACCCGAATACACCGCCAACTCCGACGCTTTGGGTGCACTGCGTATCCTCGAAGCCATCCGCATCCTCGGCCTCGAAAAGAAAACCCGCTTCTATCAGGCTTCCACCAGCGAACTCTTCGGCCTCGTCCAGGAAATTCCGCAAAAGGAAACCACCCCCTTCTACCCGCGCAGCCCCTACGCCTGCGCCAAGCTCTACGCCTACTGGATCACCATCAACTACCGTGAAGCCTACGGCATGTATGCCTGCAACGGCATCCTCTTCAACCACGAATCCCCCGTGCGCGGCGAAACCTTCGTCACCCGCAAAATCACCCGCGCCCTGGCAAGAATCAAACTCGGCCTGCAGGACTGCCTCTTCCTCGGCAACATGGACGCCAAACGCGACTGGGGCCACGCCAAGGACTACATCGAAATGCAGTGGCTCATGCTGCAGCAGGACCAGGCCGAAGACTTCGTCATCGCCACCGGCGTGCAATACTCGGTTAGGGACTTCGTCAACGCCGCCGCCAAAGAGCTCGGCATGAATATCCGCTGGGAAGGCCACGGCGTCGAAGAGAAGGGCTACCTTGTGCCCCCCTCCCCCGCAAGCGGGGGAGGGGCTGGGGGAGAGGGCGAGAAATGCATCGTCGCCGTCGACCCGCGCTACTTCCGCCCCACCGAAGTCGAAACCCTGCTCGGCGACCCCAGCAAGGCCAAGAACAAACTCGGCTGGACGCCGAAGATCAGCTTCGACGAACTGGTCGCCGAGATGGTGCGCGAGGATTTGAAAGCCGCCGAGCGCGACGAGCTGGTGAAGAAGCATGGCTACAAGGCCATGGATTACCACGAGTGAGATGACCATGGAACGTTCGACGCTGGTACGGCAAATTAGGGAAATCATTCTGCGGCACGCCAAGCCGGAGCGCATTTACCTGTTTGGTTCCGAAGCAAGCGGCGAGGCGAGATCCGATAGCGACATCGATATCGCGTTCGACGACCCTGACAAGCCGGATTTGGAGCCCATCCGGGAAGAAATCGCCAGGCTGCCGAGCTTGATCAAAGTTGATTTGGCCAATCTTGCAGAATGCGAGGCGCGTTTTGTCAATCGCGTCAAGTCGACAGGTAGACCGATCTACAGTGCGACCAAGGCACTTCGCCTGGAGGACGGACTGCATAATTTCGGCAACGCCCTCGACCGATTCGCAAGCGTCGTCGAGCGCCGTGATGAGTTCGACAAGGATGGTTATGGCGACGTGTATCTGGATCTAGCGGTCAAGCGTTTCGAATTCACGTTTGAAATGTCCTGGAAAGCCATGAAGCGAGGTCTGGCCTACCTCGGGCTTGAGTGCAAGAGCCCGCGCGGCTGTATCCAGGAGGCTTTTGCGCAAGGCCTGATTCGGGAAGAATCAGTCTGGCTGAATATGATCGAAATGCGCAACCTGTCCAGCCACAATTACGATGAATCGGAAATCCGCGTTTTGCTGGAACGCTTGGAGGCCTACAGGGAGGCGTTCATTGCCCTGCAATCTACTCTGCTGAATTTGCTTCCGGAAATCGCAGAGGGGAAATCGTGATCCCTGAATCCAGGATATACATAGCTGGCCACCGCGGCCTGGTTGGTTCCGCCCTCATGCGCAATCTACGTGCAAAGGGCTTTGCCAACTTCGTCACCCGCACCCACGCCGAGCTCGACCTCACCAGCCAGGCCGCTGTCGAAGCATTTTTCGCAGTAGAAAAACCCGACTACGTGTTCCTTGCTGCAGCCAAGGTCGGCGGCATCCACGCCAACAACACCTATCCGGCCGAATTCATCCGTGACAACCTCGCCATCCAGACCAACATCATCCACGCCGCGTACCAAAACAACGTGAAGCGCCTGCTGTTCCTGGGTTCCAGCTGCATCTACCCCAAACTCGCGCCGCAGCCGATGAAGGAAGAGCACCTGCTCACCAGTGAGCTGGAGCCCACCAACCGCCCCTAT